>CAYZXF010000156.1:0-19938 GCA_964482355.1 uncultured Anaerolineaceae bacterium
AACCCCGGCGGGGATCAATGGTTCTGCAAAAAGTCGGGCTACGCGACTTGCTGGTTTGCTACCGGGAACGCTTGTCCCGACGAAGGCGGATCGCATCCAAGCACGGCGGCACAGATGAGTGTGTGTGGCTGGCCATCTCCCGCAGACTCCTGCGGCTGCAAAGAGTCCAATAAGACCCAGACCGTGAGCCTACCTCCTGCATTGGTAGACGGCTCCGGATACTGCGCTTCACCCGGAGACAACGGGTGGTGCCGGGGCGGGGCCTCTCTCGAACTTAGCGCCAGCGAACCAGTTTCTGGATATGTCATTGAAAGCATTGAAGGGAACCCGGGCGGCGTACTTTGTGATCCGGCCGATTCTGCCTCTATCGGATGTTCCTACAGCGTCGGAGGCGAAGGTAACTTTACCATCGAATATTGGGCGCTCTCTTCCTATGGTGATACCAGTGAGAAAGGCTCCGCCGAAGTCAAAGTTGATGGAAGCCCGCCGAGCATCAGCCTCAGCGTGAGCGGAGGCACGCCGGGAGGTGGCGGTTGGTACCGTGGCGGAACACTCGATGTGTCCACCAGCGGGGCTGATGGAATCTCGGGGGTGTCGAAAGAGGAAGTCTCAATCGATGGTGGAGGCTGGGCGAGCACGGCTCAGGTGAAGGGGGATGGCGTTCACAGCGTCAGTGGGCGAGTAATCGACGGAGCAGGAAATCAGGCTACCGACTCGGCTGAAATTCGCATCGATGGGACACCACCCAGCTTGAGCCCCGAGCTCAGCGGCACAAAGGGCAGCGACGGTTGGTACATTTCGCCAGTCAGCGTTTTTGCATCCGCTTCAGATAATTTATCGGGCGTTGCTAAGGTGGAAGTGAGCGCGGGATCTAGCGGCTGGCAGGCCGGGCCGCTGACGATTTCGACGGATGGGACCCATAAGCCCAAATATCGGGCAGAGGATGTCGCAGGGAACGAGACCACTGAAGACGGCCCGACGATCAAGATTGATACGCATGCTCCCGTATCGGCATTTATCAATCCTCCCGAGGGATCCGAAACCTGGGTCTCTGGGACCATTCCCCTGATTGGGCAGAGCAGTGATCTGACTTCGGGACTGCAGACAATCGAGATTTCGTTTGACGGGGGTCAGAATTGGAGCTCGATGGAGCGCGCTGGGGGAAACTGGAGAAGCTCTTGGGATTCCTCAGAAATGCCGAATGGAACCTACATTGTCCTGGCTCGAGCGAGCGACATCGCGGGTAATCTGGAATCGACAGCGCGGGTGACGCTGCGAGTAGACAACCTGCCGCCGCTGGTGGATATTCCTGAGAGCTGGCCCGTAGGCCAGCCAGGGACATTGGTCGTGGAGGAGGGCGGGATCGGGCTGGATGGCGTTGAAGTCATCATCAGCGACGGCGAATTTGTGCTCGAGAGCCAGAAATATGCCGCTAGTGAAGCCCCGCAGGCCGTCACCTGGGACGGGCGGCTGCCGGATGGTGCTTTGGCGGCTCCGGGCGATTACGGTGTGAAGGTGCTTGCATGGGATTTGGTCGGCAACCAGGGCAGCGATACCGGGCGGATAATCGTCCCGCAAGCGGAACCTGTTGCTGCACCGGTGCAAGCGGAGCCGGGATCTTCGATTTCTATCTCGACCGAGGTTGAGTTGGAGGCGGCGACCGTTGAACCGGAGGCTGTGCCCATCGAGATCCGGGCTCAACCTTGGATCTGGCCGGCAATTGCCTGGATAGGCTTGTTATCGGCGGTTGGCTTCGCAAAGATTGCGGATCCGCGAACAAAGGCACTCCAATCGCTTCACGATGATCTGGCTCAAATCCGAAACCTGCTCAATGAATAGGAGCGTAGATGCTTGAAGTTGTGCTGGCAGTCAGCGTATTAGCGGCAGTGGTGGTGGTCGGAGTATTGATCTCGATCGGGAACGAGCGCCAGCGCAAGGCGATTGAGCAATTGAGAGATGACGTCCGCAATTGGGCGCTGGGGGATTTGGAAATCAAGCGCGAAACGGCATCACGCGATATTCAAATCATCGATCCTCTGAAGTGGCTCAACGATACTGCTCGCAAAGCGACCGGCGAGGCCTGGGAGCTTCGCTCAATCGCCAAGGTGTTAGACAATCCGGAAGCGATTGTGGTCACCGCCTCCGACGGTGGCTACTTGATGTTCTCTCCTGTGCAGCCCGACCAAGTGAAGAAGCTACTAAAATCTCCTCCGAGAAGGACCAAGACCGGCCCGCTCCCATCAGAATTTCGAATGGCAACCCGCGGCCGGACAAAAATGGAGACCTACGAACTGTCAGCCCTGAATGCAGGCATCTTCTTCGATCTGGAAGCGGATCGGGTATGGCAAATGGTCGCAAACCGTCCGCTCAATTCGAATCGGCTTTGGCTGTATCAGTTCCCCGCTAGCTAGAGGCGGCGCGCGCCCTCCTGGCCAACCCCGCAATTCCAGCAACCGCCAACAAGGTGAGCAACACCGCTGCGACAAAACTGAGTCGTAGCGAGATTCCAATCGCAATTACTGCCAGAAGGCTTCCGAATGCCAGCGCCATCGCTAAGCTGCGATAGTGGCTGCTCTTGAGAGCCTCTAGCTCAAACCCTTCGTCTACCGATTGCATCAATCGATCGTGCGCGGCGAGGTCCCAGGTTGCGAGGCTCAAACCAGATACCAGCAGTGCTAGCAAAAACGGGATGCCACTCGAGGCAGCAAGCGCCAACTGCAAAAACAACCATACAGATTCCCATCCGCGTCGGGCGCTAATCCATCCGAAGCTGCCAATCGCTGCAACTACAAATAGCAGGAGCCACATTCCTTCTAAGATAAGGCCGACTGTCAACGCCATCGTTGAGAGTAAGAACGCAATACGCGTAGGCTGGCTCATCGGCCTCTAGCTCCAACCGCGCGCATCCAGCGGCGCGGCCGACCGACTTGAGCTTCGATCACCTGCTCCAACGGCAGCGAAATATCCCAAACCACGCGTTGAATTCCGACGTGCGCCAGCCCGCGAGTGATCAAGACCTGTTCGATGCGAGCAAGCCTTATCGCCAAACTCAGGTCGGGCTTGCCCGATAGGAGTTTGGCTTCTGCGGTAATGCCGTCGGGACTTACCACTAGAATCTGATAGCCGCGAGCGCGCAGAATGCGCAAAAACCCAACATCATCCCTGGTGACGGGGCTAATAAAGATGAGCTGTGATTGGGGAGCAAACAAACGTGTTGGCAGGTACTTCATCCGATCAAAGATCCGGCTGTGCCCCGCGCGCGCTCCGGCAAGCGCAAGCATGATGCGCTCGCGCTGCATTCGACCGTAGCCTGGGACTGTCCAATCGAGATGGCTGCCGTAAATCATGAGGCCCACGCGATTGGCCTGGGCCAGGAACAGATCGCTCAATGAGGCTGCCGCCTGGACAGAATAAGAGAACGAGGATCGGCCACCTGCCAGGAGGTTGCTTCTCGATCTGGCATCGACAATGATCCCAATCGCCACCGCGCGCTCCTGCTCAAACTCATTGATGAATAGTTCGTCGCCATGGCGGGCGCTGGCTTTCCAGTTGATCCACCGTCGGGCGTCTCCCGCAACATACGGGCGCAATCCATGAAATTCGACCCCCGGTCCGCCTCGGCGAGCGCGGTACAGGCCGGCATGGACGCCAGTGCGCAGTGGTTGAAGGTCCACGTGGCGCAGTCGGCGGAGACTTGGACGAACCAGCATCGTTCGACTGGTCGTCTCATGGAACGCTCGCTTGAATAGGCCGAGCGGATCTGAGGCGATAAAATCTACCCCCTCAAAGCTGTGAACTCCACGTGTGGAACGGATGGAGTATGAGATTTGATGGCTTGCCCCGCGGGCTAAGGAGCCGAGAGTGACCGGCGATCCGTCGTGCACGGTCAGCCCGGCCGGTAGGTGATCTTGAATTCGGAGCTGCGGCAGCGAGGCCCCGGTGTTAAGCACCTGAACCCAGACACCAACGATAGAACCTTCGGTTACGCTGGATTGGGCAAGATGCGCATCAACCTCTAGTTGAGCCCGATCAGGGTATTGGAGCAGACCAAGCGCGAGGTATGAAAGCAGGGGAAGCGATAAGGCAGCAACCCTGCCGTCCCGGAGCGCCAGGCCAGCGGCCAACAGCGCGAACGCTAAAAAGCTAAGAAACGCGGCGCGCTTCACGCGCCGTCTAGGACAGGGACTGGCGTGGAGGCAAGCGCGGTTGCGAGCACGTCGGCGGCAGCCTCTCGTTCCATCCAGTGTTCCGGCTGCAGCAAGATGCGGTGAGTTAGCGCCGGTTCAGCCAACTGCTTGACATCGTCCGGGAGCACAAATTCCCTGCCTTGCATCCCTGCCCATGCTCTTGAAAGATTCATCAGTGCCAGAGAGCCGCGGGGGCTGGCACCTACCGCCACGCGCTTATCGGAACGCGTCGCAGCCACGATCTGAACGATGTATCGCTCGATGTCCGGATCAACATGGATTTCTTCCACCACAAGGCGAGCCTCGGAAAGATCGGCCGCCGATGCTACCTGTGAGATTTCAAATGCTTCCTTTCTGCGCTCGCGTCTGCGGGAGAGGATGAGATGCTCTTCTTCAAGAGTCGGGTAGCCGACATCGATCTTGATTGCAAAACGATCCAACTGAGCTTCGGGGAGCGGAAAAGTGCCTTCATATTCGATTGGGTTTTGGGTCGCGATCACAACAAATGGTTCGGGCAGGGTAAGGGTTTCCCCTTCGAGCGTGACCTGGTGCTCCTGCATCGCTTCCAACAACGCCGATTGGGTCTTGGGAGAGGCGCGATTTATTTCGTCCGCCAGGAGGATGCTGGTGAAGATAGGGCCGCGCCGAAGCTCAAGCGAGTTGCTTTCTCTGTTTAGTATGTAGGAGCCGGTAATATCTGCGGGGAGAAGGTCAGGAGTAAACTGGATGCGCTTGAACTCCAACCCCAGAGCTTGTGAGAAGCTCTTTGCCATCACCGTCTTTCCTAGACCGGGAAAGTCCTCGATAAGCACATGCCCTCCAACCAGGAAGGCCGCCATGATCTGCTTCAGGATTTCCCGTTTGCCGACGATCGCTCGCTCCACTTCCTCGAGCACCGATCCCGCCAATTCTCCGAGTATGCCGACCTCAGCTCCCATAGTCGGCCTCAATCCGCTGTTCCATATAGGTAACCACGTCGTCGACAGGATCGCTGCCTGAGATTCTCAAGGCGCGGTCGCTGATTGTTCGTCGGTCGCGTCCCATCTTCAGATACTCCTGAACCTGCCGGACAGGCTGCTGTTTCGGGTGGTCGGGGATCTGGGAATCAAGCTCGGCCAGGCGGTTGGCGAGTCGCCATCCGAAGTAGGTGCCTCGCGCACGATCCTGGATTAACGTCAACCAGGACTCCAAACTCTCGGTCTGGAACCCTTCGATCGGGTCGGTTACTCTGGCTGATTCGCGGCGTGAGGCGAAATTTCGAAGCGCGATAAGGACGGTGAGTGCAATCATGGCCGCCCAGATCCAGTCTTGCGGTGCGAGCTCAGCCAAATCTGCGAGAGTGCGATAGAGCCGACCCAGTGGCTGGCTGAGGTACCGAACCACCACGAAATAAATTAGCGTGACTATTGCCAGAAAAGCGGCAAGCCCGGCGGCCCCAAGCGCAGCTTTGCGCACTGTCAGCCACCCTCGCCAAGGATCAGACGCAGTGCAGCAACCGCCTCTCGTTCATCGTCATCGCCCAAGGCCGCCGAACCGTAGCGTGCCTTCTCGAAAAGGCGCGTGAGACTTGCGAGGGGGGAGCTTGGCATTCCGGATCTGGCCAGCACCCTTTCGTACTCGGTAGGGGTCATATCGGGATGTCGCTTCACTCCAAGCCGGTCCGACGAGGTCGTGCAAAGTTGGTGATACGCACGGAAGATCACGTTTTCAAGGCTGACCCCGCGATCCAGCGCATCCAGCGCCCAGCGGGCCTCTACGGCCATATCGTGATCCAATCTCTCAGAAGCTCGAAGCGTGCGGTAAGCCAAAACTCCGACAGCTACCAGGAGCATTGCGATAGCGACGCTGGCGACGACGTACACCCAGCCCGGTACATTGGAAACTCCTGCAATCAGATCTGGAGATGCAGTAGGGCCTGGAATACTAGGAAGCGGTTCCGGCATCACTTCCAGAGGGGATTGACCTAGGCTTTGCGATAGCGCCAATATCAGGTATGTAAATCCAACCAGGTAGAGCACCTGAATTAGGATTCGCTTTCTCACACTCGAGGATTTGATGAAGTAGTAGATTGAAAAAGGAAGAAGTATCAGGAGCAGGAGGCGGAGAAATCCAGCGAGAAATATCAGAGCAGATGCGGCCGAGTCCGGTATGGATAAATTTACTAGATCGGCCACACCCTGCGCAGATTCAACAGAAAACTGCCGGCTACTTTGGATCTCGACAGAAGAGAGTCCGCTTGCCAGTACCGTAACCGCAAGCAGCGATACCACCACCAGGCCCAGCAATAGGCCGCGATCTTTGCGCGCAGGTTCAGATAACATGGGAATCCGGGGAAGTATACCCTTGGGGGTTGCCACCACCCTCTATCAGAATAGAATGTTGATTGAGCAATGTCTGAAACGAGAGATGTGCAGTCTCCGTGTGACGAGCAAGCCGAGGCCCTGAGACAGATTATTGATGAATGGGTCGAGGCGGCTGAGGCGACACGCGAATATCTGGTAAAGATGCCCACCGGCTCAACGGCTCAGGTCGAGCCGCTTCATCCAGGCTTCTTCAGACAGATGCAGGAAGCTCATGAGCGCGAGCGACAGGCGCGGTTGCGATATATCCGAGCAAACAACCTTCTCTACGACTGCATGGAGCGCCATGGCTTGATTGAATGATCGAGCTGTGGGCAGGCGCAGAAATTAAAAATCGGCGTTGATTCGGATCAACGCCGATCCTTTTATTGGGGCGAGCGACGGGATTCGAACCCGCGGTCCCCGCAGCCACAGTGCGGTGCTTTACCGCTAAGCTACGCTCGCCACGCTTCTCCGTATTCTACAAAGTGCTCAGAACACCGTCAAGCCGATTTAGTTTGCGGCCTCAATAATTTGCTTTGCAAGGTCAGGCGCGGTTTCGCGAGAAACGGTCTGCTGCTCCCCAGATATTAGATTGCGTACGGTAACCGTTCCCGCGGCCAGTTCATCTGGCCCCAGGATGACCGCCACTCGAGCGCCCACGCGATTGGCATACTTTAGCTGCTTGGCCAGTTTGTCTGGCGCTGGATACCATTCCACTGGAAGTTTTATCGCTCGGAACTCGGCTGCTAGCTCCAGTGAGCGTTTCACCATGTTTTCATCGAAGGTTGTGACCAGGATCTCCGCCGGGCGCGGATTCAGCGCGGGAGCGGATCCGTATTGTTCGAGAACTAGGCGAATGACCATGTCGCCCATCGCAAAACCGGTGCCTGGAACGGGATCGCCGCCAACTGCAGAAACCAGACCGTCATATCGGCCGCCTCCGAAAATTGCCCGAAATTTCCGGCCCGCGTCTCTAGCCTCGAATACCGTACCTGTGTAGTAATCCAGGCCTCGGATCACCGTCGGGTCGTAGGCGATGTAGTCGGCAACGCCAAGAGCAGAAGTGGCTTCAAAGAAGCGGGTCAGCGGGGCAGAGTTCTTCCAAGCCTCCCGATCTTCCAGCATGGTCTGGAGTGCCTCAAGCTCTTGCTGACTGAGGCCCTCATCGAGTGACCATTCGGTCCACTTGTCCGGGGACATTCGATCGCGACGATCGATGAGTTTGAAGGTCAACGACCGCCGCTCGGCGCCAATTCCAACTTCATCCAGCTGCGACTCGGCTAGCCTACGATCATTCACCAGAATCCTGACCGCCTCTGGTGGAAGCCCCACACCGCGTAGTAATTCGGCTCCAGCCGCTACGATCTCCGCGTCGGCTTCGGGCGATTCAACTCCCAAAATGTCGATATTCCACTGGAAGAATTCCCGCGATCGTCCGCGCTGGGGACGTTCGTAGCGCCAGAACGGACCAAATGACCACCATCGAATTGGGCGCGGCAGCGCTTTGCTCTTTGCTGCCACCATGCGGGCTAACGATGGCGTGAGCTCCGGTCTCAGAGCGACCATCTCACCTCCACGATCCTCGAAGACGAACGATTGGTCGTTGACTAGCTCCTCGCCAGACTTTGCGGCATACAGATCCAAGCGCTCCAAAAACGGCCCATCGTATTCTTGATATCCAAAACGCTCCGAGGCCTCTCGGATCTTTGCGTATAGCCATCGACGAAAGCTCATATCCTCCGGATAGAAGTCTCGAGTTCCCTTTACCGCTCGAATGGGTTCCATGAAGATGGTCCTCTCCAAGTAATAAAAAGACGGCGGGGGCTCCGCCCGCGCCGTCAATACCAAACGCAAAAAGCTGCAGGCCTAGGCGGCGGCCTCCCGGTTGTCAGCTATTTCGTGAGAATGAAGAACTTCTTGCATAGCGGGGAGGATTATAGCACTGGTCCGATGGGGGCGCTCATGCCTCAGGGATGATCAGTATCTGACCGGCGGTAATTTCGTTCGGATCTGTGATTCGACGGCCGTTAGCTCCCTTGACTTCAGCCAGGGACAATCCAAACGAGTTTGCGATGGCGGAGAGCGTATCCCCTTCCTGCACCGCATAAGTCGAATAGTTTTGCAGCAGGCCATCACCTGTGACTGCTCCTCCGCACGCGGGTGCGTCGAAGCGGGTAGCGGTAATCCCCAACTCCGGCATTTCAGGAACCGTCGCGCTGTCGGGAAGATCCCACACAAATACCCGGTCGAAGTGAATGTGCGCGGAGGTCTCGTCCAGGGTCTGCACGATGAATCCCAAATTTCCCTCCCGGAATGTGTCGTCAAAAATCGTGCTGACCAGTTGGCCATTGATCGCGAAACTCAGCAAAGGTCCATTGGCCGTCGCCGTCAGCCGATCGCGCGCGTCTGGTGGCTCTCCTCGGATAGACTCCGCAACGCCAGCGTCCAGTGTGTCAATCCCCGCCAGTTGATTCTTGATCACCTGCCAATCCCGCGACCGCGGGGAAATCAAGAAGGCGTAATACTCTCCGTCGCTCTCGCGGATTACCAGGCCGTGACGATAATCGCCGCTCTCTGTGCCCGTCTTCGCCGTGAATATGTCGACTTCGGCAATGAAGTCATTGAACGGAATCTCACGACGGACCGCCAGGCATTCCTCAGGCGAAGTTACCTGAACGTGATAAAAGTCTGTGGGGTGATAGCCGTAGAAGTAATCCTCAACGGGGGCCGCGGCCTGATACCAGCCGCTCAACACATCCGCGAACTCGTCGCTCAGCAGCAGACTTCGATCGCTTGCTTCCTCCGCAATGCTCGCAGCACACCGGAAACCGGAATCGTTGATCATAGAACTTGCCTCTGGATCGCCAATCAGCCTGTAGGCCATCTCGTTCTGGAAGTTGTTCGCGCCGCCCTTTAGCACGCGTTTGCCCTCTTCAACCGGTAGATATGGCTCGCCGACCCACTCCCAGACGTTGCCTGCCATGTCAAATACGGCAAAAATGCTGCGATTAGCCGGAATGGAGCCGATGGCGTACGTACCGCTGGGTGGAAGAGACAGCGCTGAGACATCGTCTCCCCACGGATAGGCCAGACCGTCCCGGCCTCTGGCTGCGACCTCCCACTCTGCCTCAGAGGGCAGGCGTTTACCCGCCCACTCGCAATAGGCTCGGGCCTGGTCCCAAGCTACTACACGCACTGGATGATCTGCCATCTGATTGGGAATATCCTGGTCCGCCCAGTAACTTGGCATCGGCTGCCCCATCTCGGCCAGGTACTCCAAAAAGGCCTCATTCGATACTTCATATCGATCGATCCAGTAGTCTCCAAGGTTGGTGAAGCGATCCAGGCCGATGCCATAAGTTCCGGCCGGAATCTGCACCATACCGAGCGAGGACGGAAGCGGGATTTCGGTTACAGCAGTGGGCTGAGCAGTGGGCGGTGCCACAGCTGTTGCTGTGTTCGGAGGGAGCGTTGGAGGTTGCGACTCCGCGGTCGAGGTCGGAAGTGGGGCAGCCGACTGGCTCCCAAAGACCCCGGCCAGTCCTGCCACCACCCCCGCGCTGAACAGCAGCAATACCCCTGCGATCACCCATCCCCAAACGGGTATACGCGACCGGCGAGTTGATTCTGGGGGCGGAGGCGGCGACTCACTTGGGGTTTCAATTTCAATCGAGCCGTGAGTGGCGGAATATGACTGCAGAATTGCTGTAGCGGAGGCTGAAATTTGAGGCGTAGGATCGCTTGAGAGACTTGTCAGCGCTTCATGGGCCGAGTGCGATACGCTCTTATCCTCGCTGGTCAGCAGGCGCTCTAATTCGCCGATTGCGCCCTCTCGCATCCAGGGCAGCGAGCTGGCCAGCGCATTCTTGAGCTCATCTGGCAGATCCGCGGGCTGAAGAACCGGATTCCGGGCCACTCTCAGGGGCCCAAAGTCTGAGCTCGCAAATTTACGGGGCATCGGCATCGATGGCGCCTCAGAGAGAGACTGACGGTATACAAATTCATAGAGTTCCTCGGCACTAATTTGGCCGTCGCTGTTTAGATCGGCCTTGCCTTCTGCCAACCCGGCCAATATCAATCGGCCCAAGGCGCTCGCTTTGGCATCACCGGAGACCTGCTCGCCTTCCAGGGCGCCGGCTACGATATCGCTTGAGGCGATAATCATTCGACCGCGCCCATCCCCTTCCAGCGCTGACAGGATCGCGGAAGTGCTCCCGAGAATGTCGGTAGCTCCGGAGTATGCGGCAATGGTCGGGCAATCCAGAATAACGAGTTTGTGGGTGGATCGGGTGCGATCGAGCTGATCGCGCATCATTCGCAGTGGCAGGCCGGTAGCGTCTAAGACCTCCGACTGTGTATCTGCGGCAGCCAGATACATGCCGCCAAACTGATCTTGGAGAGCGAGTCCCGCGTAGTGCACGAGCAGTACGTCTTCCTCTTGCTGATCTTTGAAGAGCCTGACAATCTGCTCGCGCAGGACCTGCACATTCTCATTCTCCAGCACCGCAACTTCAAATTCACCACCCTGGGGAGATGAGAGCACTCTTGAAAGGGCTTCCATTTCAGTCTGGACGCGCGGCAGCTTTGCGATCCCCGGATCGGAAAACTCTGAATTCAGAATCAGAAGTGCTGTTCGTTTGGGCAAAATCTAACCGATCTCAGCAGGCTGCGCGCCGGATTGATCTTACAAATTTTGCAGGCGGAATTTGAAGAGCGTTGCTCAGGCCAACCGCATTCTAGATCACCTGGGCATGAGTTGTAAATAGGTTGGGCGCAGCCGAAACCCTACTCGCGAGCGAAAACATCGAAAGCAAAGGCAAGATCTACTGACCGGGAATCCGCAACCAATTGATCGATCAATGCCTTCAAATCCCGTTGTATCGCTAGATCTGAATCCAGACCGAAGGCGGAAATGTCGGCTATCGTATCAACCAGCAGTATTTGTCGAACGGTTTCGCGGATGTCAGCAATCAAATCGCCGATCTCGTCTGCGCGATTCGCGATATCGTTCCCGGCCTGTCCTGATCCGCCGCGCAGAATTTCGGCTCGGGAGCCTCCCACGGAGGCCGCACGCAAGAGGGCAAGGTATGGGACGACGCCGACATCATCGCCGGGGTTCTGCGCGCTGCCGTTTCCATCCCAATCTTGATACAGCTCGCCGGTTCGGCCTTCAACAATGTTGAGAGTGTGCTCGGAGTGTGTTTTAACGTAGGGTAGGTCTTCCCGCTGGATTCCGTCCAAAGCAAACCCAGAGTGGGTAATGAAGTGATCCACCTGAAGAGGCAGCCAGGACTGTAGATTCTGCAGTACGGCATCCCCTCGCTTTTCTTCATCGGCAAGCCGCACCAGTTGGGTGGTGTCGGAGTCGAAGCTTCCCTCAAATATTACAGTCGAGGGCTGCGCAAGCAGGCTACCTTCCTCTTCAAGACTGATTACAAACTGCGCATATTGCGCGAGAAGATTCACCCCATCGGGATGGACGAAAGAGACAATCAAATCATCCCCCAAGAGCTCAACGGTGCCGTTCCGGTTGAGATGCAGTGGCAAAACACCGGCTTCGCCCAATAACCATGCGTGATAAGACTGTCCCGCAGTCGGCGCGTCGACTCCCGGAAGCTGGGCTTCTAGGCTGCTGTCCCGGACGACGACGGCTGATATTGGTTCAGCCTGGGGCGCCAGAGCCGTGGTAGGTTCAGCCAGGGCGCCAGCAGCGGAGGTTGGAGCGGGGACCTCGGATGCAGCAACCTCTACTGCGTCGGTTGTCTGCGCTGGGGGCGAGGCAGATTCATCTTCCGCGCCGCCCACCAACCGACCTCCGACCACAACGCCTCCCACCAGGACGATCGCACCAAATAGAATCCCCGCGATCAGAATCAGCGATGGACGGAGCTTGCGTGCAGGTTCGCTCGGAACCCGTTGAGCGGGCCGATCTTTGGCGACCGCGGTGACAGCGGGTGCTGCAATCGCGGGAGCCGAGTCTGACTTAGTCGCAAGGGCAAGATCCGCAGCCAGCTCTCCAGCTTGCTGATACCGTGCGTCTCTATCTTTGGCGAGCGACTTTTCGACCACCCGCTGGATGGAGGGGGAAACGTCTGGGACGACGGGAACAGGCTCGTGGACATGCTTGTAGAGTATGGAGGCAGGAGTATCGGTCTCAGGATTGAAAGGCAACTTTCCAGCAAGAACTTCGTAGAGGATGATTCCCAGCGCGTAAATATCAGAACGTCGATCGACTGCTTCTCCGCGCACCTGCTCCGGACTCATGTAGGCCGGCGTACCTAAGATCGTTCCAGAGGCCGTGGCCGAAGTAGAGCTGGCAATCCGAGCAACACCGAAGTCTGTCAGTACCGGCTCAACATCGGGAGCCAGTGGCATCTGAGGCGTGATCGGCGTATCGCCAGCTCGAAGAACGATATTGGCCGGCTTTACATCGCGGTGGACAATCTGGCGATCGTGGGCATAGTCCAGTGCAGCCGTCAATGAAGTCATCAGGCGGCTGACGGTGTCGAGTGGCAAGGTGTGACCCATGCCATGAAGGCCGCGCAGATATTCGTTTAGCGGCATTCCTTCCAATAGCTCCATGATAATGTAAGGCCGATCGTCGACGACATCAAAGTCGCTGACCTGAACGATATTAGGGTGTCGAAGAGCGGCCACGGCCTGCGCTTCATCTCGAAAGCGCCGTCTCAAATCCTCGTTGACCGTCATGTGGGGGTGAAGGATCTTCACGGCCATTGGACGGTTGAGGGTCGTGTGTCGCCCAACGTATACGTCGGCCATCCCGCCCCGTCCAATAAGCTTCTCTATCCGCACCTTTGAAAGGACGCGGCCTATCCAGTCATCCATCCTGGTTGTTCCTCATGAATTTGCAGCTATGCGGAGCGTGGCGCAGGTGCTGCTGTTTCGCCCCGAGTAAGAGAAATTGGGTCGCCGACTCTCAGCTCTCCTCCGCGAACGACGGTAGCTAGCACGCCTCGTCTGCCCTTGATATCGGAGCTGAGACCAGGCCGGATTTCATCAAGCTGCCAGCATGGTTCGCAAGGACCTGTCACCACCAAGACGATTTCTCCCAATCGCAGTTGATCATGGGGTGAGAGCTGAGTCAAATCAAATTTTGCAAGCGTCACGTTCTCTCTAATATCGCCGGGGTTGAGTTGAAAATCACTCAAAGTTTCCGAATCGATCAAAAGCACCTGTCGATTGCGCTTGCCGTACGAAGCGTCTCCCAGAATGCCCTTGCCTGAGACGGCCGTCACGGTAGATACCGCCGCCATGGGCGCTCCAGAATTAGGTTTGAGAAAGAGGTTGGCTACGGTGCTCATCCGCCTGTAGAAAAACGCGCCCAAGTATAGCACGCCGGCGTTTTCGACCCTCCCACATGGTATTCTTGGTCAGCCTCGAGAGATAGTCTTGGCGCTATTCCCCAGCTTCACACTCATTTCAGGCGCACTAATTATCCTTCTTCTGCGCGGAAGAAGGATGCGGGCAGTATCGGTGATCAGTGGATCGATCGCCTTCGCGACCGCGGCGGCATTTTCCGTTCTGCCTCCAACAGAGACGGCAATCGCGCTATGGCGGCCAATAGAGGTTTTTGGCACCGGCTTCATCTTCTCCATCGACAAAGTGGTTTGGCCGTTCCTGTTGCTTGCTTCTGCAGCGGTTCTTGCAGAAGTGCTGCTGGATGGCCGCAGCGCCATCAGACTGCTGTATTCGGGCATCGCCCTGGCCGCTATCGCGGGCGGAAACATGCTCGCAATCGCTGTTCTTTGGACGCTCATGATTCTTCTGGAAAGTGTGCTCCGACTCAGAAGTTCCCTTGAGCTCGCTGCAACGATTCAAAAGGCTACTGTCCAATTTGTCGCTGTAGCGGCTGTTCTGGCTGCGGTCGCTCTTGGGGAGGGCGCCTCCATGCTTCTGGTTCTTGCAGCGCTGATTCGGTCGATCGGCGGCACAGAAGAACGATTCCCTTATAGCCTGGCAGTCCTCGCTCCGCTCGGGGCGCTAGCCGTGGTCAGTCGATCCTCGCCCAGTGACTTCATGCAATTGTGGATTGCGGTGGGAGCCATTGTCGTAGTACTCGCTCGATCGTTGCTTTATATTCCACGGTTGAGTTCGCTGGCGCTGGCCTTAACCGCGGCTGGACTATTAGCACCTCCAGAGGCGCAGGCTGTCGCCTGGGCGAGCCTTGCGGCCGTGCTGGTTGCGACATTAGGTCTCAGTCAAGCAGGCGGCTCTCGCATTGCCTGGTTTGCAGTAGCCATCATTCCGTCTGCATTTCTGTCGGCCGCATCGGATCCCGCCTTGCTCGTGCTCGTGACGTTCGCAACCATCGTCCTTGCGATCGTCTCGCGCTGGCTGCCTCTTGGCAGCCGTCCCTGGCCTCCCAGCCGAGTGGAAGGGGCCGCGATTGCGCTGCTTATTGGAGGGGCAAATTGGGCCTCCCTGGCCGCCGGATGGCAGCCGAATTTAGCGGGGGTGTCGTCGGCTTCCGCCGCGCTGGCTGTGGGTTATGCCGTCGCTCGCGCATGGCCCGCGCTCTCTAAGACGCTGGTTCCCGTCCGACCACTACTCACTGAAATTAGACAAACCAGCCGAATAGTTTCTAAATTCCTGGCTGGCTCAGTGCGCATCATCGCCGATGTGCTGGAGGGAGAAAGCGCTGTGCTCTGGATATTGCTCGCGATATTGATCGTGATTGTGGGGCTGCGGGTAGGGGTTGCATGAATTGGGTCCCGCTTGCTCTGGTTGCTGCCACCGCATTCGCATTAGTGATTGTGGAGCGCCCTGGTTTTCAAATCGCGATTCTGGCTGCCCAATACGCATCGGTGGCCTGGCTCACTTCATTGGCGCTTCCACCTCAAGTGGCGGCCGTCAAATTGGTGGCCGGCATGATCACTTGCGGTGTGCTTGCTCTAACGGTGGCAGGAAGCCGCTCGCCCAGCGAGTCGGGTTCAGGCAAGGCTTTTCGAGCCATCGCTGCGATATTGATCATGGGAGCGGCGATCGGAATCGGGAGGGCGAATTGGATGAGAATTCCCGATATCCGCCCCGAAGCGATCATGGCAGCCACAATCCTGATGTCGATGGGTCTGCTTCAGCTGGGTTTGTTCCGAACCCCGCTGCGAGTGTGTATCGGGCTGATCACGATGCTCAGCGGATTCGAAATTGCGTACGCCGTGATTGAACCAGCTCTAGCGATTTTAGCTCTGCTCGCCAGCATGCACATCGGTCTAGCAATGGTGGTGAGCTACCTCACCCTTGTAGCACATCCCCCGGGATTAGCGGAGGGTGGCGAATGAGCGCGTTAGCGCTCGTCTTCATGCTGCTCGCTGTTCTTGCGGTGGTCACGCTAGCCTTCAGGCGCAGGGCAACCCTGCCGTTTGTAATCGCAAGTGGAGCCACGGCCATCATAGGATTGTTCATTCTCGCTGCCCCGCTGGATGAGGCCATTTCGCTGCTGGGCATTCCGCTAAGACTCGACAGCACCTGGGAGATCCTTGGCAGACCCTTGAGCCTTGACCCTCAAAATCGTGCGGGGGTGGGGTTTCTTTTTCTGGTCGGAGCCTTATTTTTTGGTCTCGGTTGGGCTGCTGCTCCGGGCCGGTCGTTTGTCCCGGCCGGGCTGATTGCGCTGGGATTGCTGGCCGGAGCACTGACCATACAACCCTTTCTGTTTGCCGCGATCTTTTTGGAGCTGGCCGCCATGGCATGTGTGCTCATATTGATCCCGCCGGGTTCGCGCAGCGAGAGCGGGGTACTCAATCTCCTTGTTCTCTACACCATGGCGATGATGGCTATTTTGTTTACGGGATGGTTGCTGGAAAATGCGGGAGTTACCAGCGTTACGCCAGAGCTCGCGCTACGCGTGATCTTGTTGCTTGGTTTAGGCTTCGCGATTCTCTTGTTTGTCCCTCCATTTCACTACTGGCTCCCCAGCATCGTCGAAAAGGTAAGTCCGTATTCGTTAGCCTTTGTTGCAATCATCTTGCAGAGTTCCGGAATATTCTTCCTTCTGCGCTTCCTGGATAGCTTTGCCTGGATGCGAGCAGACCCCCTGATCTCATCCGCGATCCAGATCGCCGGCATCCTTATGATCGTTTTTGGGACCATAGTGGCTGTCGCCCAAGTCTCGTTTCTTAAGATCGCGGTGTATGTATTGGTGGCCGATATTGGTGTTTCGCTTCTGGCGATAGGCTCCGGCTTTGATTCAAGTACCGAGATTGCTGTCGGTCTATCCAGCGTGAGGGTTTTTGGGCTCGCGCTGTGGGGCCTTGGGGCGGCCATCATGTCGAAAAGTGGGTATTCGACTGGTGCCGGTCGAGCGGCGCCGCTTGCGACGGCGGCAGCCTTGTTAGGCGTGCTGAGCCTGGCGGGCCAACCATTGACAGCGGGGTTCCCGTGGCGCTGGACGCTGATCTCCGAGAGCTCCAACACCGGCGCCGTACTCATGGTGATCAGCATGTTTGCTGTGCTCTGGGTTGTGCTGAGATGGACCCGTGTGTTGTTTGATACGGGCCCAACCGAGGCCGAATTCGAAGCGCATGCGAATGGACGAGTGGCCGTTGCTTTATTGGCAGGCGCCTGCTTGCTTTTGGGGATATTCCCGCAGCTAGCAGCACCTTGGGTGTCCCTGGCAACTGCAGGACTGGCCAATTTGAGCCCTTAATCTGAAGGGGCGGGGCTGCATGCTATACTCGCAAAGCGCCAACTTTTAAGGCTTCGAGAGCACCCCCGGAGGTCGTTTGGAAACTGAGCAGATAGATAAAAGAGTTTCATGGCTGGACGAGCAGCGGCGAAAGGACGCGCTGGAAGTTTCGCGCCTGGAGGAACTTCTGGAGGCACTTAACGAATCTGCCAGACAGCAATCTCAACAGCTACGAGACCTTGCCGGGGAAGTGGCCCGAATCCCCGCGCTTGAAGCTCGAATACGCCAGTTCGACGAAACGATTGCCAACCATCGCTCTGAGATCCTGCAGCAGCTCGACACTCAGGATGAGCGACGGATCGCGCGCGAGAAACAGCTGGAATCATTGCGCTCAATCGATCAAAAGAAGGTTGCTGAAGAGGTCGATGAGTTGAGGAACAAACTTAAGGCTCTGGACCGAATTGATGAAGCACTTAACGTGCGCAGACGGGAAGAGCTGCGAATCAGTCGGACGATGGATGGAATTGAGACGAAGATAAACCAGGCCACTACCGCAAGCGAAAATGAGCAGCGTACGGTTTCTGGAATTAAAGAAGCTGGAGAGAAGAACAACCAGCGCATTAATGAGCTGGAAAATCGTGGGTCATCGGTGTCAAAGAGTGTGGATGAGCTGCGCAGCCTAATCAACTCTTTGGAGGATCAGCTCCAGAAGCTCTCAGCCAGGGCTGAAGTGGTCGAGCTAGGTGAAAGGGAGCTGCGTCAATCTCAAAATCTCTGGATGGAGCAGCAGGCTGCGAGGTTAGCCGAGTTTGAGCGAGCCTGGATCGCATGGGAAAAGCGGTTCGCGGATTTTGAAATTCAATCCGACGATTTGAAGGAACGGATCGAATCCTATGAGGAGACTCACCGCAGCCTGCGACTGTTAAGGGATGAATTAAATGATGTTGTTGAGCGGCTCAACCGGCGAATTGAGGAAGTGAGCGAAATTCAAAGATTGAGCGAAGACAGATTCAAACAGGAGTGGTCGACCTTTCAGGCCGATATACAGAAGCGATGGAGCAGCTTCAAGCTGAGCTCTGAGGAACAATGGAAAGAGCACGGGCGCAAACATGAGACCAATTCGGATCAACTCGAGCAACTTCTAGCCCGGTCGGACACAGCCTTGTCGAGTATCGAGCAACTGGACCGATCCAGTAAGGAGAGGATTTCGGACCTCGTAGCCCTGGTGCAGGAGTGGGGGGCGGAGCTTCGAGACGGTGACAGCTAGATGAGTTTATAAAACGTGCATGTTATAGGGACCGCCGGTCACGTGGACCATGGGAAATCCACATTAGTACAAGCTTTGACGGGGATTGACCCTGATAGGCTGCAGGAAGAGAAGGATCGGCAGATGACGATTGACCTCGGTTTCGCCTGGATGACGTTGCCGAGTGGAGAGGGCCTGGGATTTATCGATGTCCCGGGCCATCGTGATTTTATCGAGAATATGTTGGCGGGCGTCGGGGGCATCGACGCGGCCCTTCTGGTGATCGCCGCAGACGAGGGCATCATGCCTCAAACCCGGGAGCACCTGGCAATATTGGACCTCCTGGAAATTGAAACCCTGTTTGTAGCGCATTCACGCATCGATCTGGTTCAGGAACCGGAATGGATTGACCTGGTCGAAGAGGACACCCATGCACTGTTGAGCGAAACGCGCTTCCCGGATGCCCCTATGGTGCGGGTATCGGCGGTTACCGGAGACGGCATCTCAGATCTCGTCAAGGTTTTAGATTCGGTCCTGGAGGCTTCGAGTGATCGACAGGTTTCAAACAAGCCCCGGCTACCGATTGATCGCGTATTTTCAATCGCAGGATTTGGAACGGTTGTGACTGGAACGCTGTCAGATGGCACACTTGAGAAGGGACAGGAGGTCGAGATTCTGCCGCACCGACTTGGTGGGCGAATTCGCGGTCTCCAGACTCACAAGGAAGTGGTCGAAGTCGCGCAGACCGGAAGCCGGGTCGCCGCCAATATCTCTGGTGCGAGTGTCGATCAAATTGAAAGAGGGGATGTGCTCTCACTCCCGGGGAACGACTCGCCAACTAAGCGGATAGATGTTCACTTTCGCGCGGTTCAGAATGGGGGAACGGCGGTTCGCCACAATACAACGGTCAAGTTTTATTCCGGCTCTGCCCAGCGCGTCGCCCGGGTCCGACTGCTTCAGAAGGAGCCCATCTTGGAGGGTGGACATGGTTGGTTGCAGCTGGAGATGGAGCAAGCGGTAGCGGTAAGGCGTGGTGATCACTTCATTCTTCGCCAACCGTCACCCGGCGCTACCCTCGGGGGCGGACGAATTGCTGACCCGCATCCAGTCGGCCGCCATAAGCGAGCAGATGAGGCCGTGATCGAAGGTTTGACGCGACTGCTGAGTGGTTCTCCCGAAGAAGTGCTCCTGGCTTCAATTTCCGGCCCGACGCCAACAAACTTGAAGCAGGCTATGCAAGAAGCAAGGATGGCGCCGGATGCGGCGATTGAGGAATTGCGGCGACTTGAGAGCGCCGGCGAGATCGTAATAATAAATCCACAGGTCCCGCCGGAAGAGTGGGAAACGTTGCGGTCCGATGCCTGGGAGAGCTACGTTGCTCGCGCCGAGCAGGTGCTCGACGTATTCCACCAAGAGCACCCGCTCCGAGCCGGAATGCTGATCGAGGAGTTTCGCAACCGCATCGGAAATTCAGGCAGTGAGCTGCTGGATGCCCTAGTTGACCACAAAATCGTCACT
>CAYZXF010000157.1:0-5763 GCA_964482355.1 uncultured Anaerolineaceae bacterium
AGTGGAGAACTTGGGAGCACATTATCCGATCCAAACCTGCCAAACCCCGAGCTTACCGCTAAGCCCATTTCGGATGAACTGCAGGAGGTTCGGAAGCGGCTCGAAGATCTAAAACCATTAGCTGAGTCCGTGCTGCAGGAAAACGTGGCAGTGGTCCTGCAGGATAATGGTCTCGGTGTGGGTGGGACACCCTTTCCTCCGGTCGCATTTCAAATCTCCGAGTTACCCGTGGCGCTTATCGTTTCCCCGCGAGACGCCATCCAGCAGGAGGCCAACCTGCATCTCGATCCAGGTTTGAGCCTTGAGGACCAGATCGCTTTAGAGCTTGATGTTGAAGACGAGCTGGATGTTTCGGCGCTGGTGGTGGGTATCGGGGGCTTGTCGACCTACCCGACCATGATCCAGGAGACCACCTCAATTCAATGGCTCGCGGAAACCATTGTTCACGAGTGGACCCATCATTACCTCGCATTCAGACCGCTTGGCGTTCAATACGCCCAATCGAACGAGACGCGCTCGATCAATGAGACGGTCGCGGGAATCGTAGGGCGGGAGATCGGTCGCGAAGTACTCGCCCGCTACTATCCGGAGTTTCTGCCCGATCCTCCTCCTGAGCCAGAGCCCACCGGCGAACCGAGTCCGACCTCTGAGCCCCCGGAGTTCGATTTCAGAGTCGAGATGCGCGAAACCCGTCTCCGGGTGGATGAACTGTTGGCCGCGGACCGGATCGACGAGGCTGAGGAATATATGGAGACTCGGCAAGAGTTCTTCTGGGATCATGGATACCGGCACATCCGGCGCATCAATCAAGCATATTTCGCTTTTTATGGAGCCTATGCGGACAGTCCGCGTGGTGAAGCGGGAGAAGATCCAATCGGCGAAGCTGTGCGAGCAGTTTGGGATCAGACTGGCGATCCGACCGAATTCCTGCGCAAGATGGCCTGGGTTACCACTCTAGATGGGGTTCAAGCCCTGTTGGACAGCTAGCTCGGAATGCTCAGGATGCAATCTGAGTGGATATTGCCCAATCCATGGAAGGTTTGCGCTCAGCTTTTGCTCCAAGCGCTATCCGATCCGCTCCAAGATAATTCGTGAACTCTTGGAAGCAGGCTGAAAGCGCCGCCTGCATCTCATCGTCCACCTCGATGCCCTTCTCCCACCACCAGTTGTTGATTGTGAGCTCACGTCGCTCGCGGTCGAATGACGGATCCATCCTGGCGATGAATCGATCGCCGTAGAGAACCGGCAGCACGTAGTAGCCATATCGGCGTTGCGCGGCCGGTTTATAGACCTCCCATACGTAATCGAAGTCAAAAATCCAACGAAGCATGTTTCGATCCCACATAAGATTGTCCAGGGCTCCGATCAATGCCGCCCGAGGATTCGGCGGGCGCCCTCGACGGACTCGGTCCAGCGTCGGTTCGTCCGCGGTTCGAATGATGAATGTCCGGTCGGGCACATCTTCAATCTCGACCGCTATCAAATCACCCCGGCCTGCCAGTCGTTCAAAGGCCATCCCTCGTGTTCTGGCGTTCATCTGGTGCATTCCCAGCCACCAGTCGCCGGCGGCGGGATTTGCAATCCCTAGCCCTCCTACGCGTCGAAGCACATGCCAGTCTTGGTAATCGTCAGTCGACACGTTAGGGTCAGCTGCTGTGAATACATCCTGCGGTAGAGCTCGCTCGGCCAACTCAAAATACCGCCGTGTTCCTATTCGGTCGTGCACAACTACTTCTCCCATCGCATACAGGATTTCGAGGCATGCCCTGGGCAAGCTGGTGTTCACACCCCAATTCCATTTAATTGTCTCTCCGCTTTTGAAATCAATCGATGATTTTGGCCCTCCCTCGCGGATGGCTTCGATCACCTCATCGGCGATCTTCATGGCCGGATTCGAAGGTTGGCCGTGCTCGGCGAGCACGTGATCCCGGCGTCTCTTGAAATATGGCCAGTCTGCCGTTTCATAGATTGAAGCCACCTTGTCGAACCCGTCGAGCAATTTGCGATCTTCGTATAAAAGTTCCTGGAGCATTTCGGGCGAATAGGCGAGGAGGCGCGATTGAAGGACTAAGTCTGCGTTGCGGCCCACGACATTAATGGGGTCGAATTGGATCGTACCGACTGAGCGGATGAACTTGATAACGCCTTGTTTGCCCTTGAGTTTTCTAGGCGGCCACAACGCGTGGTGCGCCAGAAGAAATCGCCTTGCTTGTTTCTGGGTGAGTTTGAGGGTCGGAGCGGGAAGGCTCAACCTACATCACCAATCGGCCAGCAAGGCCGCAACTAATGCCGTGCGCTCCGCCAGGCTTTCAGTCACAATGTGTTCCCTCAGTGTGTGAGCTCCCGCGCCGACGGCGCCAAGCCCATCCAGAACCGGGATGCCAAGCGGCGCGACAAAGTTGGCGTCTGATCCGCCTCCGGTTCCGCCTTCCTTTAGATCGAGTCCTATGCCGGCGCCAATTTCCTTGGCGCGTTCGAAGGTTTGGATCATGGCCTCCGTGCGAGGCATTGGCGGACGGTTCCACTCTCCAATGATTGACAATTGAGCCTTGGGGTGCCGCGGTTTTAGAGCACTCAAGCCGGAGTCAACGCGGGCTCGTTCCTCCTCTGTCAGCACTCGAATGTCGACCGTGGCCTTTGCGTGGGCAGCGATGACATTGGTACGCGTCCCGCCTTCAACTAAATCCACATTCAGGGTCGTTCCAGCCTCCTCATCCGCGAGCTTGACGATTTCTTGAATCTGATGGGATAACTCATGGATAGCATTCACGCCATCGGAGGGATTCGCTCCGGCGTGCGCCATCTTGCCCACCACCTCGATATCGAAATCGCCGATGCCTTTGCGCCAGGTCTTCAGCGATCCATCGGGCAAAGCCGGCTCAAGACAAAGCACGAGATCGTGTTCCTTGGCTTGGGATTTAATAAGATCCAACGAAGTATGGCTCCCGGTTTCTTCGTCTGAGTTGAACATCAGGCTGATTCGCCGGTCGGGAAGACCAGATCCTTCGCGGAGCGCCTTAATAGCTGTCAGGGCAATGGCGGCGCTCGCCTTCATGTCCATGATTCCCGGCCCGTAGATCTTGTCGTCTTCCACCGCCCACGGAAAATGTTCCAAGGTTCCAATGGGGTGCACCGTATCTATATGCACCATCATCAATATCCCGCCGGGAGCCGAGCCCCAGCTTCCAACCCAGTGATCGCCAACCTCAGATTGCTCGATCCGCCGCACCTCAGCTCCAAGCTCCATCATTTGATCCGATACGTAGGCTCCAGCGCGGTCCACCGCGGCCTTCTCGAGCGTCGGGGATTCAATTTCCACCAGCCCCCGCAAAATCGTGAGTAAGTCTGGCTGGTAGGCTTGAGCTTCCTCTATTGTCAAACCAGGCATCCGTTGTTCCTCCATTCCAGCGAGCGAGATGAAATTCTCTCATCATGATAATGCCGATCGGGAGACTGATCGGCGGACCCGCATCCAAATCTCATTCGAGCGTGGGCCGCACTCGACATCTGGACTCGGTTCTGATTCCCTTATACTCAAATAGTGGAGATTGCCTTCGTCCCCGGAAATCCAGTACGTGGAGCCAGTCCCCTGGCCCGCTTCCTGCCGCCGCTCGAACAAGGCTCGGTGGCTTCCGCGCTTCAGGAGTTTGGCAACAAAGCGGATCGAATCCTGGACCCATTTGGCGCTTCCCCTCGACTTGTGGTTGAAGCAGCGACAGAGGAACGGGCGGTCCTGGTCGCCGTAAACAATCCCATCGCGCGCTACGTGCTCGAGCACACAGCGGTGCCGTTCACAGTTCAAGATCTTCAATCGGCCCTGGCGCTGCTCAGTGCAGCCCCTAAAGATAAAGGGCGACTTGAGCCGTTCATGTTGGATCTTTATCTGACGCAATGCTCGAATTGTAAGGAGTGGATTTCCGCGGATTATTTTGTATGGGATAAGGAAGCGGGAGAGCCGGTTCTCAAGTTTTATGCTTGTCCGCACTGCAGCCATACGATTGAGGAGGCCACAAATGGGGATGACCTGTTGCGAGCGCATGAACATGAGCGCCGCGGCCTGCAGCATGCAATGGCTCTGGAGCAACTGGCGCCCCAGGGAAGTCCGGAAAGGCAATTGGCGGAGGAAGCGCTAGACGTTTATCCGAGCCGCGCAGTCTACGCAATTGTCACACTGCTCAACAAGCTAGACCAATTGGATGCCAATCAGGCGGTGCGCGCGCTGCTGCTTTCCGCACTCGATCAAGCCAACGCGCTCTGGGGCCACCCGGAGGGGCGCAGCAGGCCGCTCCAACTTTCGGCTTCGGCGCACTTTCTGGAGAATAACGTCTGGCGGGCACTGGAGCAGACTGCGGGTCACTGGGCACAGCCTGATCCCGGTGTGGGGCTCAAAGAATGGACGAATTGGCAGAACCTCGAGCCGGGCACAATCACGATCTATCCCGGCCCAGTGCGCGAATTGGCTACCGAATTGCCCAGCGGTCAAGTCCAGCAAATTCTGACCGTCATTCCACGACCCAATCAGGCATTCTGGACCTTGTCGGCACTTTGGGCCTCCTGGCTATGGGGGCGCGAGGCAGCCGAGCCTCTTCGGGCCGCCCTGCATAGAAGGCGTTATGACTGGGCATGGCATGCCTCGGCCCTTCGCTCCACGCTGCGAACTATGAAGGAAGGTGTCGGTCAGCACGCGCAAGTCATGGGCTTCATACCCGATGCTGAGCCGGGGTTCGTAGCGGCCACTCTGGCCGGGTTCGATGGAGGCGGTTATCGCCTGACGGGACGGGCACTTCGTTTGGAAGGACAGGGAATATTTACATGGGAGCGAGCAGCAAGCTCAGAACGCTCCGTGGACCCAAACAGCCTCCGCGATTCAATGTCTCAAGCCGCGCGCAGAGCGCTTGAGGTGCGAGGTGAACCTGCCAGGTATGCGCTTCCACACATTGCGGCCTTTTCTGCGCTGGCGGAGAAGCGTCTCCTGGCTGGAGTACGACCCAGCGAATCCCGCAGCGCGCTGGGGGTAGTAGGAGAGCAATTGGATGAGGTTTTGAGCGATCGACAAATCTTCTTACATGTCGGGCGTGGCCTCGAACCTGAGAGCGGGAGATACTGGCTGGCCGACGATTCGCAGGTGGAGGAGAGTTTGGCCGATCGAATTGAAGACATAGTGCTGGCCGAATTGCGATCCACCGACGGAATTACCGCAGTCGGAGTTGATACTCGTCTCTGCAAGCAGCTGCCAGGTTTGTTGACACCGGATCGAAGGCTCCTGATGGCAACCTTGCGTTCGTATGCACAGCAGGACCCAGACGACAGATTGTGGCGGTTTCGCTCCGAAGATCGGCCCGAGGCACGGAAAGCAGACGTGGAGGAGATGCTGAAGCTATTGAAGAGCCTGGGTGTTCAGCTGGGGTATGAGGTCTCAGGCACCGATGCAATCGAATGGAGTGACCACTCCGACCAGAGCTCTCTGCTTTTTCGCGTCGACGAAACAGCGAAATTGGGGAGCGTGATGCGAGGCCATGCGCGATCCTCAGCTGAAATTGAGGCCATCGTGATCCCTGGAGGCCGGGGTGCGCTGGTAGCCGAGAAGGCCCGCCGCGATTTACGTTTGCAGGCCTGGCTCGAGAGTGGCTTGCATATCATCAAGTACCGGCATGTGCGCCGTCTGTCCGAAGATACGACCCTAAATCGTGAGAATCTTTTCGAGCGCCTCGCGCTGGATCCACCCGGCACGGAAGATCCCCAGCTACCACTGCTCTGAATATC
>CAYZXF010000158.1:0-3753 GCA_964482355.1 uncultured Anaerolineaceae bacterium
GATCATTCCAGGCCATTCCTTGCGCATCACCTCGAATCCAATAACCATCAGGAGCGCCGCCAGCGCGGCCATCGGGATCAGTTCCGCAAGCGGCCCAAACAGCAGCACAAAGATCATCATCAACAGACCGGCGAACACACCCGCCCAGCGAGAAGTTCCACCTCCGCTCACATTCACCCCCGTGCGAGAGAGTGAGCCCCCGGCAGGCATCGCTTGAAAGAAAGAGCCGGCCAGGTTTCCCAGGCCTTGCCCACTAAAGTCGCGCGACATGTTCGAGCGGCGGCCGCTGGGATTTGGATAGGCCGAACCGACGCCCGAGCTCTCGGCCAGACCCACCACGGCTGCCGCTACGGCACCCGCCGCCAGAACCGGAAACAACGATATATCCGGCAGCACCGGGGTAGGAAGCGCGCGCGGAATTTCGGCAAAATCTCCCACGATTTCGACTGTTTCGAGCGTCAGAAGCAGAACGACGACAACTCCAATTATGATGATGAGTACATCCGCGAAGCGCTTCAGGCTGGATCGTTTCAACAACAACAAGACGACGATCGAACTCAGACCAAGGGCCGCAGTCGCGAAGTCCCACTGATCGAAATTGCGCGTGATGTCAACGGCCTTTATCAACTTATTAGCATCCAGCTCGGAGGCGTACCCCACCAGCTCGTCGTATTGTCCTAGAAAGATCAGCAGCGCGGTTACAAAGACAAAACCAACCATGACCTCTTCCGCTACAAACCGAATGACGCTACCCAGCTTCAACACGCCCAGGAGGAACATGAAACCACCGACCATAAAGGTGAGGGTGAAAAGTGCGGTCGCTTGATCGATCTCGGGAGAAAGCACTCCCAGCGTGTCGGCGGTGACCAGGGCCAGCGCGTTAGTAAGTGTGACGACCATGAGCGAAGTGCTGATCCCAAGCGAGGCGACGACAGTGGTCACCATGCCGGTGTAAAGGCCGTAGATCGGATCCACTCCAGCCACCATGGCGTAGGCCAATCCCTCTGGGATGCTGACCAGCGCAACCGTGGCCCCTGCCGTGATGTTCGTCCCAAGCGTTTCGCGTTTCGGCAGCCTTAGGCTTCCCATGCTTGCTTCCTCCCCCATGTTAGAACCATGCGGCTCGGCTCATTCCCCTGCCTAACCTTCATCGATCAATCCGTCGTAGTCGGTAGAGGCGATAGATCATAGCTGCCTTCCCTCGAGTTGAAGCAGCGCCTATTACGCCGAGGTAGGTGTCAGCGGCGACGTGCAAGCGAGATGTAATACAGCAGCGTGAGAATGGCGGTCACCGCCGCGGCGATATAGGTAGTTGCTGCGGCAGTCAGGACGTTGCGTGCACCTCGTTCGTCCTCTTCGATTTGCACAAGGCCTGATTCCTTTAACAACTGAATTCCTCTGCGGCTGGCATCGAACTCCACCGGCAGAGTGAGTACGGAAAAAATCACCATCAGACCGTAGAAGAGAATCCCCAGCCAGAGTGCCCCTACCAAATTAAAGATAAGGCCGACTATTATCAGGATGTAGGCGATCTGTGGGCTGAAGCGCACCGCCGGAACAAGAACGTTGCGCACGGTGATCAAGAATGAATTGTTTTCGTGCTGCTGCGCATGGCCCAGCTCGTGAGCGACAATCGCCATCGCGGCAACGGATTTTTTGGTGGCTACCCCTTCTGATAATCGAACCGTGTGGCTCCGGGGATCGTAATGGTCAGTCAATTTCCCGCGCACGCTCTCGAATCCGATCGTCGACCGGTTTACGGCCGTATCTTTTGCTTGAGCGTTGATCTGGGCAGCTTTGGCGTCGTATTCCTGCTGACTGACCACACCCTGTGCCTGAAGCTCCTTCAACTTTCGGAGCTCTGGAACATCGATTTCGAGGCCGCTTCCGCCAAGATCGGTGCGGTTAACGATCGCGTAGCCCACTTCGACCCCACTCAGTCCAGAACCATTGGCTACTTTGCCCCACTTGCGGTAAGCGGAGCGCACATAGAGCTGTGCCGCGCCTGAGATAACGAGTGTGATGACAAGAACCAGTAGGTATGTGGGGTCGAGAAAAAAACCGCCGAAGAACATCGTTAGACTCCAATATCAATTTCGTTCACGCGCTGTTGCTCTAGCGTAAATATCAAAGACATCAGCTTGGGAGCTCGATAAGAGTCTTGTCCTCACCAATCTCCTCAACGATCAAGGTATTTAGCTTGGCGTTCATCTCTGCTAGCAACGATTCGTCGGAGTCCGGATTATCAGGATTGGCAAGGTTATTTGTCTCGTCTGGATCGTTCTGTAAGTCGTAAAGCGCCACGTCATTTTCAGTAAGCAGCTCCTCCACGGATTGCGGCAAGTTGTAGTGGCCGAGACCGAAATATCGGATCAATTTGTAGCGGCCATCAAATATGCCTCGAAACAACTCACGTTTATCCGGATCGGGCGTGCCGATCTCATCAACAATGGACTTGAATGCTTCGGTTCCTCGATGGAACTCAACCCCGGCGTCGGCCGCAGCGGTATCCAAGAGTTGGGGCGCGTTGCGCATCAACCATTCCATGTCGATAGTCATGAGCATATCGTAGGTGTACAGCGACCCTTTGCCAGGATTTTCTGAGCTCCCTCGTGGACCGGCGGACTCCAGATCGGCCGCTACGTTGGAGAGGTCATATCCTTTGAGGAGGGGGTAGCGTTGTCGTAATTTGGATTCTGGTAGACCAGCATAGGCCAATGTGGTGGGCACCAAATCAAGGTGTGAACCGACTACCTCAGTCGTGATTCCGCCTTGTTGCCGGGGATCGACAATCACCAGCGGCACATTGACTGTTTCCTTAAATGCTACGCTGCCTTTTTGACGCAAGTGATGTGCACCAGCCATCTCCCCGTGGTCAGAGGTGAAGATGATGACCGTATTTTCGTTCTGACCACTCTCCTCCAATGCATCAAGAACCGTTCCGATGTGGCGGTCCACGTCGATCATGCAGTTGATGTAATAATTGACATGATTGCGCCACATGTCTTTGCGCTCTCGCGGGATCTTGCCGTACGCTCCGTCACCTGCCACTTTGTAATTCTGCACCGCTGGAGGGTGTTGAGAAAGTTCGTCTGAGAATGAATCCGGCAGGGTCGTTGGCCATTCCTTTTGGTATAGCGGCGCGTCCGGCGCCCCGAAGATCGGAAACATGCCTCGCACCTGGACCATCTCGTCGTCATCCGTGTCGAAGTACATGACGTCGTGCGGATTAACAAAGTTAACCGCCAAATACCAAGGCTGGGAATTGACAATTTCTGGTGCCTTGCCTTTTAGCCAGGCGGCGGCATCGGCCGCGATTTGCGGATCCTTGGTAAAGCCATCCAAAGGAAATCCTTGAACATCACCAGATAATTGAAAATCTGAGAAGCCGAAAGGCTCCATGGCGTCCGAGGTATCGCCCTCCGCAAGCTCTGACTCATGCCACTTACCTTTGAAGGCCGTGTAATAACCCAGATCACGAAGCATGTGGCCGACCGTAGGCAAGGTTTCTGGATCGGCTCGCAAGTCGTCAATCCAGGCAAGATTGGTGTTGTCGGTCATACGGGTCAAGGGCGTGTGCTGCCCGGTCCACATCACCGAGCGGGATGGCGTGCACACCGTCGTGGTGACCTGGTGATTGTTGAAAGTCACGCCGCGATCCTTCAAGCGCTCACGATTGGGTAGACTGGCGCCCTCCGGCAATGCTTGGTGGGCATACTCCTGATCTGTAACGATCATCAGGATGTTCATTCG
>CAYZXF010000159.1:0-4431 GCA_964482355.1 uncultured Anaerolineaceae bacterium
ACCTTGTTTGTTGCTGCCCTGGCTGTACTGGTTGTACTGTTCTGGCCGAAGCCTGCAGAACGAGTAGGCAGCGCGGCGGTTTCACAGCCGATCGTCGCTGGCGGGCTCGGGTGCCTGACGTTCCTCGCAGTACCGATCTTGATCTTTCTGATGGCAATTACGATCATCGGCCTTCCGCTGAGCTTCTTGACGGTGGTGGCGCTGGTGGTTGCAGTCGTGTTTGGTTGGGTTGCCATCGGAGTGGAGGTCGGCCGCCGCATGGTTGAAGCGTTCGAGTGGGAAATGCACCCCGCGGCTGCGGCAGGAATCGGAACGCTGGCAGTCGGCTTTGTCATAGGCGGAATCGGACTGATCCCGTGCGTAGGCTGGCTGGCACCTCTGTTGGTTGGCTCAGCTGGCCTGGGAGCGGTGATCCTGACTCGCTTTGGATCGCGCGAGTATCAGACGGCTCCCGCGACCGCAGAACTTCCGCCGCCTGAGAAGAAAAAGGCGCCGGCTAAGAAAAAGAAAACCTCTACTAAGAAGTAGTCGACGGAGACGACTGTGGGAATGGGGTCAGCCCGATGGGCTGGCCCCATTTTGTTGATTTTGTACTGCATGGCATCGGAAGCCTTAAAAATCCGGTGCAAAATGAGCAATTGGTGGCATCTCACGCGGCGCTCCGATATAATCGCCCGAGCCCAAAATCCGGGGGGGCATGTCCTTCGTTCACCTGCACGTTCACTCAGAATATTCGCTGCTTGATGGGCTGAGTCGTATCCCGGCTCTGGTGAGTCGCGCCAAGGAATTGAACATGCCTGCGGTCGCGCTTACAGATCATGGGACTATGTTTGGCGCCATTCACTTTTACAACGCCGCCAAAAAAGAAGGCATCAAGCCCTTGAGTGGGATGGAGGCCTACCTTGCGCCTAGGAGCATGCACGATCGCGACCATCAGCAGGATAGCCGCTCCACCCATTTACTGCTGCTAGCTGAAAACACTCACGGTTATCAGAATCTACTGAAGATCGCGACCGCGGCGCAGCTCGAAGGCTTCTATTACCGCCCTCGTATCGATCGTGAATTCCTGGCAGCTCACAGCGATGGGCTCATCGCGACCACCGGCTGCATGTCGGGCGAAATCCCCAGGGCTCTGGTTCAGGGTCGGCAGACATTCGCGGAAGAGCGCCTCGACTGGTATTTTGACGTGTTCGGGAGGGATCGGTTCTTCTTCGAACTGCAGAACCATGACATCCCGGAACTCGACGGCCTAAATCAATCGCTTATCGATCTGGCGCCGAAGTACAAGGCGCGCTTTGTGGCGACTAACGACGTGCACTACGTCCGGCCAGAAGAAGCCGACTTGCAGGATGTGTTGCTATGCATTCAGACCGGCTCGGTTCTCAGCGATCCGGATCGTATGCGTATGAACAACGACTCCTACTATCTCCGCTCGACTCAGGAAATGACAAGCTTGTTTGGGGAGGTGGAGGGAGCGCTCGAGAACACGCTCTGGATCGCCGAGCGAGCCAATGTGGAACTCAATTTCGAAGGCTACCGCATTCCTCCATTCGAGGTGCCAGAAGGCGAAACTACCGGAAGCTATCTCCGATCACTTTGCGAGCAAGGTTTGGAGCGCCGTTATGGACCACGCGCGAACGAGCCCGAAAATAGAGAGCGTCTAGATTATGAGCTGGGCGTGATTCATGAGATGGGCTTTGATGCCTACTTCCTGATCGTCTGGGACCTCTGCAGGTTCGCGGCAGAGCAGGGCATCTGGTACAACGCGCGCGGTTCTGCCGCCGGTTCGATTGTGGCCTACTGTCTGGACATTACGCTGGTAGATCCGATTGAACACGGCTTGATTTTCGAGCGATTCTTGAATCCGGGCCGTGTATCGATGCCTGATATTGATATGGATTTTCAGGACGACCGGCGTGTGGAACTGCTTGAATACACTGCCAGAAAATACGGCGAGGACAAAGTAGCCCAAATCATTACCTTTGGAACCTTGGGCGCCAGGGCTGCCATTCGAGATGTTGGCCGGGTTATGGATATCCCGCTGCCCGAAGTCGACCGGATTGCCAAAGCTATTCCGAGCATCCCTGGAAAGCCAGTCACGATACCGGAGGCGCTCGAAACGGTTCCAAGTTTGCAGGAAGCCTATCAGAGCAGCGATTACATCCAGGAGCTGATCGATACCGCCGCCAAGCTGGAGGGGGTTGCAAGGAACGCGGGCACGCATGCGGCGGGTGTGATTGTCACAGACAAGCCGATTACCGAGTACATTCCCCTTCACAGGCCAACCAAGGGCAGCCAGGAAGATAATCCCATACGTGCAGTAACCCAATTCGAGATGGGCGTTCTCGAGTCGCTTGGCTTGCTGAAAATTGACTATCTAGGCCTCTCGACTCTGACGGTCATGGCCAGGGCCTGTGAGCTCATCCGAAAGCGTCATGGAGTGGAACTGGACATCAATTCGATTCCTCTGGACGAATCAGAAACTTACGATCTGCTAGGCAGTGGCGATGTCCTGGGTGTATTTCAGGTGGAAGGCGCTGGAATGCGCCGGTACCTGATGGAGATGAAGCCGCGTACCCTCGCTCATGTAACCGCGATGGTGGCGCTTTATCGGCCAGGTCCTATGGAATTTATTCCGGCTTACATTCGGCGCATGCATGGGCAGGAGGATGTGACCTATCGCCATCCTTCACTCGAACCGATCCTGAAAGAAACGTATGGGATCACGGTGTATCAGGAGCAAATCATGTACACCGCAATGAACCTGGCAGGATACACCGCGTCCGAGGCCGACAACTTGCGCAAGGCGGTCGCCAAGAAGAAGGCCAAGGCCCTGCTTGAACAGCGGCAGAAATTTGTTGAGGGCGCGGTCGCTAATGAGATTCCGCGGGAGACAGCGGATACGATTTTTGATGACTGGGAAGCCTTTGCTCGATACGGCTTTCCGAAGGGACACGCCGCCGACTATGCGGTCATCTGCGTGCAAACCGCCTGTCTAAAGGCTACCTATCCGCTTGAGTACATGGCGGCGCTGCTCTCGGTTTATAAGGGAGTCACCGATCGTGTGGCGCTCTATGCGGCCGAGTGTAGACGGATGGGGCTGAAGGTGCTTCCGCCGAGTGTCGATCGAAGCCGATTAGACTTTGAGATTGAGGACCTAGCGGGTGGCGAAGCCGTTATTCGCTACGGTCTTGGAGCGATCAAGAACGTCGGTCAGAGCGCGGTGGAGACGATCATCGATGCCCGGCCAGAGGTGGGGTTTGCAAACCTGGAGGATTTCGCCCGCAAGGTAGACCTGCGGCAGGTTGGAAAACGCGCCATGGAGAGCTTGACACGCGTCGGAGCGCTGGACGAATTGGGCGCGCGGCTTGATCTGCTGGAATCCCTTGAACGCATCATGAGCTACTCGAGTACGCACTTCAGGGCTGCCGAAGTGGGCCAGCTCTCGATCTTCGGCGACTCGACCGGAGTTGCGGAGGAATTGGTTCTTCAATCAGCGGTTGTCGATGTTTCCTGGCGACGCCAGCTTGGCTGGGAGAAGGAACTACTTGGATCCTACGTTTCAGACCATCCGCTGGCGGAGAGGATGGAGGACCTGTCCAAGGTCGTCACTCACTACAGTGGTGAGATTAGCGCCACCATGGAAGGTGAAAAGGTAACCGTCGCTGGCGAGATCTGCGCTATTCGGCCCTACCTCACCCGCGCCGGGAAAGAGATGGGTTTCCTCTCGTTAGAAGACTTGCAGGGCACTGTCGAGCTGGTGGTATTCCCACGGCTCTGGGGAAAGATTTCCAGCGATATTGAGCTCAATCAAATCGTCGTCGTGGAAGGACGTGTCGACGGAAACCGCGGCGAGCCCAAGTTGTTGGTGGATGGCGTTAATCATGATCTTGCCAGGGCTGCGCGTGAATCAGAAAATCTGCATAGCGGAAAGCGCCGAAACGGTTCAACGAACAACCCTGGTCCCGCCGAGAGAGTGCCTCAACAGCCGAATCCACCTCAAGTAGCTGCGGTTGTCAGCGCAGATGCAGGGAACGGCGAGCATTCCGTCACAGAGAATTTGATTGAAGAATCGGCTGTGGTGGATAGTGTACCGATCATCAACGACGAGCTGCCTTTGAGAGATCCGGTTAGTTCGCATCCGGCAGAAGCGCCGCCGGCGCCTGTACTGGGTCCGCCTGGCGATGATCTCCACTTTTCGCAAGAAACTCTTCCCGACTACTTTGCGGTATGGGAGGGCCCTGAGCCATCGCTGGTCACAATCATGCTGCGGTCCTCAGGGGACCGACAACGAGACACCAGGCGCATGCGGCGCATCCACGCGTTGCTCGCGTCCTATCCTGGCAACGATCGCTTCGCCTTCAAGGTGTACGAAGATGCTGGTCGATACGACTTAGCGTTTCCAAGTTCCTCCACACGATATACCCCCGA
>CAYZXF010000160.1:0-6061 GCA_964482355.1 uncultured Anaerolineaceae bacterium
GAACGGCCGGTAGTCGGCGAAGCCTCGCAACGAAGACCACTTGGTGATCGCCGCCGTCAGCGTCGTCTTCCCGTGGTCGATGTGTCCCATCGTGCCCACATTCATGTGCGGCTTCGTGCGCTCGAACTTCTCCTTACCCATAATTCAACTCTCCTCTTGCTACGTGCAAACGCTTCGAACTTCCTGAGCCCTCAAGGGGAATTGAACCCCTGACCCCGTTCTTACCAAGAACGTGCTCTACCGTCTGAGCTATGAGGGCATTCCCTCTTCAAATCACCTACTGGTGGGCGGTGAAGGATTCGAACCTCCGAAGGCGTACGCCAGCTGATTTACAGTCAGCCCCCTTTGTCCACTTGGGTAACCGCCCTCTCAACCCTTCACTCAAATCGCGAGTCCCATTTCGTAGGACAGGCCCAACTTCGCATGCTTCGCTTCGCTACGCGAAGCACAAGCCGGCGAAGGGAGTCGAACCCATAACCTACCACTTACAAAGCGGTCGCTCTGCCATTGAGCTACGCCGGCCTGACGACAAAAATGCGCCTCTCGCGGCGCCCGGTGATTATACCAAACCTACGATCGATGAGTCTATCAGCATCCACTGGGGACGTCAATTAAGTCGCTTTTTCTCATGCTGACTTCAACACCTCTTCGCGCCTTTGGGCACAATTTTCGGTCGCCGAGACTCATAGAGCGCGATGGATCCTGCCACAGCCGCATTGAGCGATGCCACCGAACCCTGCATTGGGATCCGGACCAGGTAGTCACAACTCTCCCGCACCAGCCTGCGCAATCCGTGCCCTTCCGCGCCCACGACAATAGCAAGCGGGGGCTCGAGCTCAGCGGTGTAGATATCCCGTGCATCGGTCTCATTATCCAGACCGGCGATCCAAACGTCTGACTCTTTTAGCTCTTCCATCGCTCGCGCTAAATTTATCCGGGCGATGCGCAGATGCTCGCTGGCACCTGACGAAGCCGAAACCACGGCCGGCGTTACTCCGGCCGCGCCTCTCTTCGGTATCAATATGCCATCCACACCTACCGCATCTGCGGTGCGGATCAATGTGCCAAAATTCTGGGGGTCTTGCAACTGGTCCAGGATCAGAATCAGAGTCCTGCTGTTGTCGGCGTTCACCGCCTCCAGGATCGAGTGGAGATCCGAGTATGGATAGGGTTCGACCTCCGCAACAACTCCCTGATGGCGGTCACCAGCTGAGTCTAGAACCGATCGTTCCACCCGCTCCACGGGAATAGAAGCTTGCTTTGCCGCTTCAAGGATGGTTGGCCGAGCTGATCCAGACACCAGCACTCGATGCACTCTTCTCCGGCCAGCCCGCAGCACTTCTTCGACTGGATGCGCACCATAAATGAGCTCCGACCCTTCAGGGGTCAACGGGCGATGAACTCAACTTCCTTGTCCATTGAAAGACCAGGTCGTGCCCTTCTTTCCATCTTCGAGCACGATGCCTTTCTCAGCCAGGCGATCCCGAATCTTGTCGGCTAGCGCCCATTGCTCGACTTCTCGGAACTGGTTGCGCATTTCGAGCAGAAGCTCCACGAGTTCGGAATTCTGCATCTCTGTTTCAGTCAAACGGGGTTCGTGCGCCCCCTGCCAGAGCTCGCCCTCTGGGAGGGAATCACGAACCTCCATCAGCAGGTCCACCAGCTCAGAAATCTGCACCTCAAGCGCCTTCGAGGTCGTCAAGCGCAAGCCGAGCACTCCGGCTAGCTCGCGCAGCTTGTCTTGTGCCTCCCCGAGCTCGTTCTCGCCCGCCCCAGCATCCCGGGCCTGGTTGATCCCACGGACGAGCTCATAGATGGCGCTCAACGCTCTCGGAGTGTTGAAATCGTCATCCATCGCCTCCACGAAATCATGATCTGCTTTTTCTCTGAGCGCCTCCAGCGATTGGCCCGCGGCCTTGCCTTCGCCGGGCACCGCTGGTTTTAGTGCGGCTTTGATGCGATCCAGCCCGCGTTTGGCTCCTTCCACGATCTCATCGCCGAAAGAGAGTGGGCTGCGATAGTGTGAGTTGAGCACCAGGATGCGAAGGACATCGGCCTCGTGCATCTCCAAAAACTCCTCGATACTGAGTACCACCCCGGTTGATTTTGACATCGCCTCGCCACCGAGCTGCATCATTCCATTGTGCATCCAGTATCGAGCAAAGCGCTTCCCGGTCAGGCTTTCGGTTTGTGCGATTTCGTTTTCATGGTGAGGAAAGATCAAGTCGTTGCCGCCACCATGAATGTCGATTTCTTCTCCCAGGTGTCGGAAGCTCATTGCAGAGCACTCGATATGCCATCCCGGTCTTCCAGGGCCCCACGGGCTGTCCCAGCTCGGCTCGCCGGGCTTGGTTGACTTCCAAAGTGCGAAATCGGCCGGATCTCTCTTTCGTTCGTCCACCTCAAGCCGCGCCCCGGCCCGCATTTCCTCCGTGCGCCGACCGGAGAGTTTGCCGTATTTCTCATCTTTGCTGACTTCAAAATAGACGTCCCCGTCAATGGAATATGCAAACCCGTCCTCCACCAACCGCTCCACCATTTCAACAATGGCGGGAATCTCACCCGATGCGCGCGGTTTCACCGTCGGCTCCAATATATTGAGTTCCTTCAGGTGTTGGTCGTATTCATCGATGTATTTTTCAGCCAGCTCCAACGGCTCAAACCCTAAGATGCGGGCACGATTAATGATCTTGTCGTCTACATCGGTGTAATTCATTACGTGCTGAACTTTGAAGTCTCGATACTCAAGATAGCGACGAATGACATCGAAGATCATCGTCGACATGGCATGCCCGATATGTGCGCGGTCGTACACCGTAGGACCGCAGACATACATACGCACCCGACCGGCTTCCAGGGGTTTTAATTCCTCTTTGCTGCGGGTGAGGGTGTTGTAAATTTGTGGGGGCATCAGAGTTTTGGAACCGTTCAGCCAACGTCAGGCTTGGCAAAAATCATTCGCCCGGCGGCAGTTTGCAGCACCTTAGTTACCGTAACCGGGATGGTGGTATTGATGTTTTCCTTACCATCCTCAATTACGACCATCGTTCCGTCATCGAGGTATGCAACCCCCTGACCGGCCTCTTTGCCCTCTTGAATGACCTGTACATCCATGGTCTCGCCGGGCAGATAAATCGCCTTGACCGCATTGGCCAGCTCGTTGATGTTGAGCACGGTCACTCCCTGCAGCTCAGCAACACGGTTCAGGTTGTAATCGTTGGTCAGAATGGGGCTCTTCAATTGCTTGCCAAGGATCACGAGCTTGTCGTCGACTTCCCGGACTCCTTCGACGTCCAGATCCGTTATCCGCAAGGGAATCGTGTTGTCTTTTTGCAGCCGATTCAAGATGTCCAGGCCACGGCGGCCGCGCCTTCTTCGGAGCGGGTCCGCCGAATCCGCGATGTGTTGCAGCTCAATCAGTACAAAGGCCGGGACAAGCATTGGACCCTGCACAAAACCCGTACGCGCGATATCTGCGATACGTCCATCGATGATCACGCTGGTATCCATCAGGATGCTTCGGCCTTCTTGGGGAGCAGGGCTATTCCCATCCGGATTTGATTGAAAGCGACTGCGTAACAAATTATTGATATCGTTCTCGCGCATGATGAAGATGGTAGCCCCGAGATAGCCCATGAACAGGGCACCAATGAACGGTAGCCACCGGCCAAACGGCGCGGGGAGCGCCGAAATTGGACCTGATACAAGGGCCGCGATGAGCAGCCCCGCGATCAGGCCGGCCAAACCAGCCACCATCGTCTGCGTTGAGACCTGTGCCATCCGCTTACGAATGGCGCGCACCGGTCGGGTCGTCAGATAAGGGGTAAGAACCAGGCCCAGGAGCGCTCCCACCATAGCAAACGCCAGCCCCCACAGCTCCGCCGGACCCTCTGCCAGGCGGCTTAGGTATACCCCCAGATAGATTCCACCTATGCCGAGGATAAACATTCCGAGAATCCTAAAAAGGAATTCGATGCTCATAACAAGCCTCTTTTCTCACCGACAAACAAAAAGGGGCGAGTACCGGTTTCGGCACCCACCCCAAAGGGTCTGATCTTTCTTCCGATTGAGCTATGCGGCCCACGCAATTTAGGCCATACGCGCAGTCTTCAGCTGCTATAAAAGAAGAATGATGTCAGGTGAAACCGGGCTCTGAGGTTCCGATAAAGGTTTAGAACCATGAGCTGGGAAATACTATCATGTCGTCTAGGCGAGAGTCAAACCGGCGCCTTCGGAAGGGGCGACACGGAGGCGAATGTTCGAAGAAGGGGAATTTACGGTAGGGCTGCGACGATTTGAAAACTGTCAAGTATTCGAAATACAGCTTCCAGATCGCCTTCATTAACGATCTGCATTTCTATGTTGATTATGAATTGGGTTGGATCATCTTTTGGTACGGCAGTTAACACAAAAAACCATGCCCCGTCAATTCCCCCACATTTGGTGAATAGATCAAACTTACCCCTGTACAGAACGTCCTCATAGTCATATCTTCCATCAAGCTCACACGGCACAATAAAGGTCTCTCGTCTGATATCAAGTATTTGAATGTAGCCGCCAAACTCTGCGAGATTATCGGACGCACCAAAGAAGATCCCTGGCTCGTTCCAATAGGAGTTGAAGTTGTCCAGGCTCGCAGCGGCCTTGATTTGCGCTCCGACTACTTGGCCTCCATTTACCCAGGGGCTCCCGTCCACATCGGCCCATTCCGAGGGCAGCTCAACCGAAATTGAACCGAAGTCATCCGTCACCAATTCGTAGCTGGTGTAGGTCCCATTTGCTGTTCCTGGATCGTCTCCAATTGCCGAGGCGAGTTCGGTTTCAAACGAATAGGTTGTCTCTAACGGTCTGCCATTGAGCTGGCCTTCCAGGTACTGCCCGTCCTGATAGCGAAGCACCTCAATTGCCAGGGTCGCCTCTGGCCCATGCGTGCGCAAGATGTCGCAATAATCGGCCATCGTGCCGTCAATAGCCAGCATCAGCCCTTCCATGGTGGTAACGATGTCGCCAGGCAGCAGCCCCGCGATATCGGCGGGAGAACCCGAGGCGACTGAGCTGACCCACACGCCGGACAGTGATCCATCGTCCGACATCACCGCTACACCATTCACACCAATCGAGTCGACGTCTTGGTCCTGCCGCAGTAGGTCAATGATGCTTGAAGCCACATCGCGCGATATGGCGAAGTACTGTGAAAACATAGGCGAAGCGGCATAATTAATGCCCACGATTTTGCCGAAGCTGTCGACCAGCGGGCCACCGGAGTTACCCGGATTGATCGTGGCGTCGTGCTCCAAAACAGAGGAGAGGCTGGCCCAGTCCGTCTCGCCGCCCGTGTTGGCCTTCGAAACGATACCCTTAGTCAAGGTAAATTCGGGATCCCCCAGAGGAAATCCGGCGGAATAAATCTCCAGCCCAACATCGATCGGGCCTTCAAACCACTCCAGGTAGGTGTGGTCGTCTCCCTCGATGTCAATAACTGCCAGGTCGGAGCACTCTGATACGCCTAAGACTCGCGCATTGCGCGGTTCACTCTCGCCCCCAACCCAGACCTTTAGCAAGGCCGCTCCCGTCACCACGTGATTGTTGGTGACCGCAATCCCGGATGGATCAATTATGAAACCCGATCCGCGTCCTGCGGAATTTACCTGCAGGCCAACCTCAGGATCGACGAAGGTTCCCTGCGCTTCGATCTGGACCACAGCTTGACGAACGTCTTCTAAGGTCGATACGGCGCCGCCATCAGTGATCTCCGGTTCGATCTCGGGCTGGGGCTCTTGGGCGGGAGGAGGTGCGGGTTCTTCGGTCGCAGTCAGGTTGAGATTGCAGGCCAAAGCGGCAATCGCGAGCCCGGCAATCATCAGGATTGCTGGCCGATAGTCTCCATGTTGTGTCATCGATGCTTCCCTACTATGACTGCAGGCAGGAGCAATTAGTATAGAGGAACTTTATGCGCATCAACAATATTCCAGGCTTACGCCGGGCTTACAGACTCTTTTAGGCTGGTGAGGATTGGCTAAAAGAAGACGTACTGTGCAGTTGCCATCGCGATCAGTGCAAC
>CAYZXF010000161.1:0-1738 GCA_964482355.1 uncultured Anaerolineaceae bacterium
ACACCACAAGGGATATGGCACTGAAAAACATCGACAGGCGCTTGCGCGCCTGGGTCCGTGCCCCGATCACCGGCATTCCTATGCGCCGGTAAAGAGCGCGCGCTCGATGTAGCCTGAAACAATACTCCGGCCAACTCCCAATCTGGATAAGCTGCCTCCGCGAGCTCGCTTTCAGCCCAATTGTGCTGAGCTGCGGCCGTTCTGCGGCCGAATCCTTCGCTCGGTTATACTCACTAGCGTCCTTCGAAACCCCTTGCAGACCATGCACGACCATTTTGGATCGCTATCCCATCTCGACTCAAAGGGCGGAAAATACGCAATCTACCGACTCTCCGCGCTTGAAGACGCTGGGTTCGATCGCGTGCCGGAAATGCCGTTTTCCCTGCGCATACTGCTCGAGTCGGTGCTGCGCCAAATCGATGGCCGTTCGATCAAAGAAGAAGACGTTGCTGCGCTGGCAAATTGGCAGCCGAATGCACCCAGGCAGCCTGAGGTTCCCTTCCTTCCTGCGCGCGTGATCATGCAGGATCTGACCGGGGTGCCGGCCATCGTCGACCTGGCGGCCATGCGCTCCGCCCTCGATCGGCTTGGGGGCGATCCGGCCAAGATCAATCCGGTTCTGCCGGTCGATCTAGTCATCGACCATTCGGTTCAAGTGGACTTCTTCGCCTCGCCCGATGCGCTGCGGCGGAACGCAGAGATCGAATTTCAACGCAACAAAGAGCGCTACGAATTTCTCCGCTGGGGGACGGATGCCTTTGATAATTTCAGGGTAGTCCCGCCCGCGACCGGCATCGTGCACCAGGTTAATCTGGAGTATCTGGCGAAGGTGGTACTGACCAAAGAGATTGATGGAGAAACGGTGGCCTTCCCGGATACCCTGGTCGGGACCGACTCGCACACGCCTATGGTCAACGGCCTGGGCGTATTGGGTTGGGGCGTGGGCGGGATAGAAGCGGAAGCCGCCATTCTGGGCCAGGCGCTGGTCATGTTGGCTCCCGAAGTCGTAGGCTTCAAGCTCACTGGCGCGTTGCCGGAGGGTACGACCGCCACCGATCTGGTGCTGACGGTGACCCAGCAGCTTCGTGAACACGGCGTGGTGGGCAAGTTCGTTGAGTTTTTTGGAGCCGGTCTTTCCACAATGTCGCTTCCGGATCGGGCCACGCTTGGAAACATGGCTCCCGAAGACGGCGCGACGGTGGGCTACTTCCCGGTTGACGAAGAGACACTGCGCTACATGCGCCTCACTGGCCGCAGCGAAGAGCTTGTCGATCTGGTGGAGCGCTATTTCAAGGCACAGGGCCTCTTCCGAACGGACGACACACCCGATCCCAACTTCAGTGAGATTCTTGAGCTGGATATGGGGACCGTTGAAACGAGTCTGGCGGGACCACGGCGGCCACAAGACCGCATCCCGATGACTCAAATGAAGCAAGAATTCCAGAAAGCGCTTACCGAGCAAGTCAGCCAGGGTGGGTTTGGGTTGAGTGCGGAAGCGGCCGCCGTAACGACCCCGGTTCGATCCAACGGTCACTCCGATGAAATTGGCCATGGCGCAGTCGTAATTGCCGCCATCACATCCTGCACCAACACCTCCAACCCATCCGTCATGGTTGGCGCAGGGCTGCTTGCTAAGAATGCTATTGAACGCGGACTGCGGGTAAAGCCCTATGTAAAGACCAGCCTGGCGCCCGGTTCAAGGGTGGTCACTGAATATCTACAGGACGCGGGGCTGCTC
>CAYZXF010000162.1:0-7474 GCA_964482355.1 uncultured Anaerolineaceae bacterium
AGATCCAGCAAATCCCCATACCGGATTGGAATTCCAGGCAAATCGACAGCGAAGAATGGCTGAAATACGAAGAAGATCGGCAGCACGGTCACCAAGCCGTAGGCGCTGAGGATTGCGACGATTCTCGTCATCTTGATTTCCTTGAAATAGGTGCGTTCAATGATCTTTCCCAGTCAAGCCATTACGGTTCCGTCAAGCTTGCAGTCTATGCTAACGGTAACTGTTCGGGTCAGGGAGGGAAGAGACCATGGTTCAAGTGCGAAACCGTAGGGTATGGAACCAGATTCGGATCCTGTTCATGGGATCCGCGGTGTTGTTTCTGATCAACATCTACTTCGGATTCGACAACGCATTTACCACCGGCATACTGCCCCGAGCGCAGGTATTGATCCACCTGCACGCTGGGTCGATCGGATGGATCACCCTGTCGTTGATCGGCCTAGCTATCTGGATCTTCACCGGAGAGCGAGAGGTGTCGGAAGGCTACGTTAGCAGAGTGCGAGCACTCACCTACGCAGCAATTGGGATCTTCGGCACGTATATTGTCAGCTTTGGCATAGCCTATTCGCGCGGGGGCGGCTTCTTCGTGTTGTTACCGATCTTCGGCACCTGAGCGATGCTGATGATCTGGGTGGCCGCCGTCTACGCCTTGTATGAGCTGCGCCGCCAGCCGGTGACCACCACGATGCACTTGCTGGTCGCAGGAGGGCTGCTTGTTGCGGCGGTGGCTGCGGCGTTCGGTTTGTTGCTGGGGGGTCGGAAGCATGCTGCTTCGGCTGCGTGCGGATCGGCCGGGCGTTGCTGCGGCCGCATGGGCAGCCTCGGCGGATTGAGTCTAACCAAGCGAGATGGCGGGCGTTCTCAAGCCCCGACGAACAAATTCGCCGCGAGGAACAGGAAGAATCCGCCTGACATGATCGTATTCAGCACCATGACGCGGCGCTGCTGCCTCATCACATTCAGCTGCTGGAACTTATTCGCCTGCGCCGTGGTGACAATCAGCAGAAGCGCATAGAAGCCGACTACCAGCGCGGCCCGGAACGGCTCCAGCCGCTCAGCGATCGCGATTGCCAATAACGCGGCGCCGACCGCCTGGACCCCAATTGAGAAGGCGAGCCCTCGTGAAGGCCCGGCCCAGGCGGCGAACGTCACATCGCCGCGGGCAAGATCTTCTTCGACCTGGTAGGACTGCGTGATGGGATAAAAGCCGACTGTCACCAGGGTCGCGCCAAGGATTCCCAGCCAGCCAATGGGATCCACCGTGCTCAAATCTGGCTCGGCGCTCGCCCAACCGCCCAGGCTGGCCAGCATGCCTTGCCCCACCGCCACCGTTGCAAGGCCAATCAAGGGCCGAGCCTTGAGCCGAATGGCTGGGTGGGAATAGGCAAGGCCCAAAGCCATGATGGCCACGTAGATTGCGAGGAGGGTGGCGTTGACCGCCGCGGCCAGCAGCGCACCGGTGATCAGCACTGCCAGGGAGAATGGGAGCAGCGGCTCTGTGACCGGCGGAGGAACAAGCATGCCGCCGACCGGTCCCTGATCGCGATCGTAGTAGGAATTGAACGCTGTTATTCCGCCGTAGAGGAAGATATGGAAGGCAAAGAACGCAAGCCAGAAGTCCACAGGGGCACGGATACCGCTGAGGAAGTAGCCCCACAGGAATATGGGTGCCAGCAGCAGCTGGAAATGCAGCCGCAGATGGGCGAGCAGGCTGGACCGGATCTCAGCGCTTTCTGGCCCAGCCATAGATGCCAAATCCCCCGAGCGTACTTTCAATGTTCACTTCGCTGAAGCCGGCTCGCTCAAACGCCGCTGTAAAGCTCGCGGGCGAGAAGCGGCCGTGAATCCAGTTATAGATGCGCCAAAGGCTGAACGAAAACAGCAGCTTTCCCGAGCGCTGGCGCAGCAGCCAATCCCAATTGGGACGATCAGCATTTGGTTCCATGAAGGCCGCCAAGCCGCCGGATCGCATGACCCGATTGGCCTCGATCAACGCCGCGTGATGGTCAGGAAGCAAGTAAAGGAAGCTGTGGGCCGCAGCTGCATCGAAGCTGTCGTCGGCCAGCGGAAGGTGATCAGCATCGGCCTGCACCAGCATCAGGCGCCGCTCTGGCCAGCCGGCTTGCTTGCGGCCAGTACGCGCCTGTTTCAACATCGGACGCGAGAGATCCAATCCCACAAAGCGCGCCTGGGGATGGCGAACTCCCATCCGCAGCGCCGAGACCCCGGGTCCGATTCCCAGGTCGAGCACCAAGGCTTCTTCCGCGGGATCGGGAAGTGGCTCCAGCAAGTTGGCGCAGCTCTCTTGCCAGGCCGAGTTGGCCGTCATCCATTCATAGAGCCAGGCTGTCGAACTAAATACCCAGGATCCAAGATGGCGGGCCAGGATGGATTTGAGGCTCATGGGATGGTCAAATGGTAGCATGTCCGGATTACCGACCGCACAACGGATGTCCAACCGAAAACTCAGTCCTATTAACAGGAAAGGTTCTAACGTGAATCCTGTCGATGCGCCCGCAATCTTGTCTCTCGGGACCGCGCTGCCTAAATACCAATTCACTCAGGAAAAGGCCGCCGACTGGCTGGCCAACAGCCTGCGCGAAAGTCCGGCTAAAGCGCGTTGGATAAGAGCGATCTGCGCAGGGTCGGGGATTGAGACGCGTTATTTCTGCATCCCGGATGGTCAGAACTCCTCGGACGAATCTATGTTCGCGCCTCACCGGTCTCCCAGCGAGGCGGCTACAACCAGCGAGCGGATGGATATGTTCCGCAGGATGGCGCCACCCCTGGCCGTAGAAGCAGGACGAGCGGCCCTGGCCCAGCTCAGCGAACGCTCAAACCAATCTATATCGCATGTGACCGAGTCCATCACCCACCTGATTCTGGTGACCTGCACCGGCTTTTTTGCTCCCGGCCTCGACATCGCCATTAGCGATGAGCTATACCTCTCGCCGAAGGTTGAGCGGATCCAGATCGGGTTTATGGGATGCTCGGCGCTGTTCAATGCCTGGCGCACTGCAGCGGCAATCGTCGCCGGCGCGCCGGAGGCCCGGGTACTGATTGTGTGTGTGGAAGTGTGTTCGATACACCTCCAACCGAGCTTGAAACGTCAGCACTTGATTTCGGCTGCGCTCTTCAGCGACGGGGCGGGATCGTGCGTTGTTGGCAACCCCACGGAGGAAACACCGGGGCAGGTCCGTCTGATGAGTTTCTACAGTCGAATTCAACCCGATACCGAAAACGAAATGACCTGGAAGATCGGCGACCACGGGTTCGCGCTCCATCTCTCCCCGCGCATCCCCGATCATCTAGCCCAGGCCGCACCGCCTGGCCTTGGCCAGCTCTTTCCCGACGGCAAGCGGCCAGAGCTATGGGCCATCCACCCTGGTGGGATGGCGATCGTAGATCAATTGGTCGAGACCTTTGATCTGGCTCCAGAGGACACCTCCGCCTCAAGAGAAACCCTGCGTCGCGTTGGCAACGTGTCCTCGGCGACGATGGTATTTGTGCTGCGCGAGCTGCTGGAACAGCTGGAGAAGGAGCCGCGAGCGCTCAGCGGCCTGGATGGTGTTGCCATGGGCTTTGGACCAGGTCTGGTGCTCGAGATGGCCCGCTTGTGGTTCGAGCCGGTGCGGGAAATCCCGCGTGCTGAGGAGGCCGCATTATCGATTACGACGCGGTAGTGATTGGCGCTGGACCTGCCGGGACAAGCCTGGCCGCGGTCCTTGCTCGGCGCGGGTGGGATGTGCTCGTCCTTGAGCAGCGGCCGAAGCTTGGCCACAAAGTGTGCGGCGAGTTCATCTCCTGGGAAGCCCAGAGCACGCTGCAAGGATTGAGACTGCTGGCCGGGGTGCAGGCTGCCAGGCCGGTGTCACTGGACCGGGCGGTAATGATCTCCAGGTCGGGCGTAGCAGCCGGCTTCAATCTTGCGCGCGGATCGTGGGGGCTCAGCCGCAAGTCACTGGACACGGCGCTTGCCGACGCTGCGCAGTCTGCCGGTGCAGAGCTTATGCTCGGAGTCCGCGTCCAGCGATTCGATCAGGTCGATGAAGGCTATACGGTTGAGGCACGCTCCAATGGCCGGGCCATCGAGATTCGCTGCCGCGCGTTGATCGCGGCGTGCGGCCGGAGCAGCTCATCCGAGTTGCCACCACGTTCTCAAGCCGCATCAGAGGCGGGACTAATCGGGATCAAGCGCCACTACCAGAACGTCAGTATGCCACCGCAGGCGGAGCTCTACTTCTTCGAGGGAGGCTACATTGGGCTGGCGCCTATCGAGGGCGGCCGCGTCAACGTGTGCCTTCTAGCGAGCAGGAAGGCGCTGAATGGCGCAGGCCGAGATCCTGCCGGATTGATTGAGTCTCTCGCCGAGCGGATCCCTGCGATCGGCAATCGACTGGCGGGCGGCGAGGCGCTTGAAGCCTCCCCGCTGGCAGCAGCGCCCGTCGATTTGTGGAGAAAGGCAGACCCTTGGCACTCCATCGCTTGCGTTGGCGATGCGGCGGCGATGATCCCGCCGCTGGCCGGCGATGGAATCGCGGCCGCGCTGCGTTCGGTCGAGCTGTGCACCCCGCTGGCACACGCCTACCTGAGCGGCGAGCTCACTCTGGAGCGCTGGGAACAGGCCTATCGCAGCCGCTGGCACGATAGCTTCGACCGCCCGCTTGCCCTGGCCCGAAGGCTTGAGACCTGGTTGGGCAGCGGTGTAGGCTCCGAACTGCTGCTTGGAGTTGGGTCGATCTTGCCCCCGGTCGCGCGGAAACTTGCCGGAATGACCCGCAGCCGAGAGATTTCTACTCCGCCCTTCGTGAGCTAAGCTCCCCCCATCGGAGACACATTGTTGAGCCTTAGTTTCCTCGGGTTGACGCTCAGCTACGAAAATCAACATCAGAGGGGCGGTTGCATGCGCGTTATCACTCTTTGCAGGTTCAAACGAAGTTCTTACGCGACCTCGCTTTACACCGTAGGAAGGCGACAGATATAATCCTGCGACCAGGGAGCGTTGCTCGCGCTCTTCAGGGCGTCCCGCATAAAAGGGGAAGTGCTGGAATTGGCAGACAGGCGTGGCTTAGGACCACGTGCCCTATGGGCGTGTGGGTTCGACCCCCACCTTCCCCACCAGGTACCAAAGTTCACAAGTAGGCAAAGGAATTCTTGACTTGAATATTGATACCGAAAACTTGGAAGATCGACAGGTTCAGCTAACCGTCGAGGTGGACAAGGATCGCTACAATGCCGCCATGCGATCCGCCGCACGTCGCATGAGCAAACGCGACAAGATTCCCGGATTTCGGCCAGGGAAGGTGCCATTCGACGTGGCCGTGGGCCGCTTCGGCGAGGATGCGATCTTCGATGAAGCGCTCGATACGCTCGGACAGGACATTTATAAACAGGCGCTCGAAGACACTGAGCTCGAGCCCTTCGCTCCCGGCTCCCTCAACGAAGTCGTGAGCCGCGAACCGCTCGTTCTGCGCTATATGGTGCCGCTGGCTCCCGAGGTCGAATTGGGCGACTATCGCGAAGTCAGAGTGAAGTTCGAAGTCCCTGAAGTCTCCGATGAGGCGCTCGAGGCAACTTTGGAGGATCTCCGCCAGCGACAAGCACTCATCGAGCCTGCCGACCGACCGGTTGAGATGTCGGACGTGGCAGTCGTCGATATCGAAGGGAACCTGGATGAGCCGGAAGAAGGAGAATCCGCGCTTGTGCTCAAGGATTCCGGAATCTCACTTTTGATCGAAGAAGACACGGACTGGCCGTACCCTGGCATCGCTGAAGACCTGGTGGGAATTGAAGCCGGCGAAAGCCGCACCCTATCTCACAAGTTCGGAGATGAATATCCTGCGGAGGATTTGCGCGGCAAAGCCGCGACCTTCGAAGTAAGCTGCCAGGAAGTTAAGTCTCGTTTTATTCCGGAATGGAGCGATGATCTTGCCCAGGCCGTTGGAGATTACGAGACTCTGCTCGACCTGCGAATCAAGGCGCGTGAGAGCCTGGCTGAGAGCGCTGAGCGGGAAGCGGATGCCGAATACGCCGAAAAAGTAATTGAAAAGATTGGCGACGGCGCCACGATCACCTTCCCGCCACTGCTAGCGGATCAGGAGGTAGACGACCTTCTTCACGATATCGTGCACCGCCTGGAAGCCCAAAATTTGACCCTGGATGACTACTTTCAAGCCGAGAGCAAAACCGAGACCGAGGTTCGAGAGGAGCTTCGACCCCGTGCGGAAGATCGGGTCCGGCGAGCGCTCTTGCTGGGCAAAGTTGTCGAAGATGAAGAGCTGAAGGTCGGCGATGAGCAGATCTCTGAGCGCATCCAACGACTTGCGGGGAGCATACAGGATCCAGAAGGCAATATCATCAAGGCGCTGGGTACGCCTCAATCAAAGCGCCGTATCGAGAACGATCTGCTATTTGAAAGTGCGATCAGCAGGCTTGTTTCGATCGCCAAGGGGGAAAAACCAGAAAAGGGCAATCCGAAGTCAGAAGTTAGAGATCCTGAGGAAGAATCAGCAGTTCAGGAATCTGATGTGCCGGAACTTGGACATCCCGAGGATGAAGGAGAAGACGCTCAAGAGGAAAGTCCGAAGTCCGAAGTCTTAGAAATCCAAGAATCGAAACCCGATGGAGAAGAATAGGCCGGTTGCCCTGTGGAGTCGCTCTTTGGAGCGCTCCTTGCACCGTACAAGGCGCACCGCTGGCCTATTGCCGAGAGTTGTGGTTAGCGAGACAATAGCCTATAAGGAGCCAGAATGAACACAAATGATCCTCAATCCTTGATCCCAATGGTGATTGAGACCAGCAGCCGTGGCGAACGTGCCTACGACATCTATTCCCTGCTGCTGAAGGAACGCATCATCTTCCTGGGAACGCCCATTAACGATCAAGTCGGTAACGTCATCGTTGCACAGCTGATCTGGCTTGATTCCCAAGATCCCGAGCGTCTGATCCGCCTGTACATCAACTCCCCGGGAGGCCAAATATACGCCGGGATGGCGATCTACGACACGATGCGGCAGCTCAGCGCGCCAATTCAAACGGTAGCCGTTGGCGTTACTGCTTCGTTCGGGACCGTGCTGCTCGCGGCGGGAAGCGAAGGGCAACGCTTCGCCCTACCCAATGCAACGATCCATATCCACCAGCCACTAGGCGGGACTCAGGGACAGGCCACTGATATCGAGATCCAGGCCAAGGAAATCTTGCGCCAACGCGAGAAGATCAATAACATACTCGCAGAGCACACTGGCCAGCCGCTCGAAACCATCGAGCATGACGTCGAGCGTGATTTTTACTTGAGCGCGGAAGAAGCCTTGAAGTACGGGTTGATTGACAAGGTGCTAGAACCCTCAGAAAAAGACGAATCGGAAGACGGAAAAGCAAAGGAAAAGGTAGCAAACTAACCAGGCATGAGCGAAGCGGACGATCGATCGCGGCATTGCTCCTTCTGCAGCCGCCCCGAAGATGAAGTCCAGCGCCT
>CAYZXF010000163.1:0-4503 GCA_964482355.1 uncultured Anaerolineaceae bacterium
CCTCGCTGCTGCCCCGGATCCAAGGGAGGTTGCGAGGCGCTTCAAGGACAGCATCAATCACATTCGAGCCTCCTCTACATTTCCCCCAAAACGACCCAAAAAATCAGCATCGCCTGCCAAGCAATCTTCTGAACCCACCACAGACATCTCTCCGGATCTAGCAGATGCTCTCCTGGATGCCGGCTGCGTCAAGTTTGGCGACTTCGAATTGAAGTCGGGCGACCGATCTCCGATCTATTTCGATCTTCGCCTGCTTACCGGGCATCCCGAATTGCTTTCTCGTGTTGCGGATGCTTTCGTGCCGATTTTGGAAAAGCTGACCTTTGACCGCCTGGCGGCGGTACCTTACGCTGGCTTGCCAATAGCGACCGCCATCGCGCTTCGACTGGGCCAGCCATTGATCTATCCTCGGAAGGAAGCAAAAGAGTACGGGACCGGGGCCGCGGTCGAGGGCGGGTTCCATCCAGGCGAAACTGTGGTGCTAATTGATGACCTGGTCACGAACGCGGGCAGCAAGATGGAGGCAGTCGACAAACTTACGGCCGTGGGCTTGAAAGTGCGGGATGTAGTGGTCTTGATTGACCGAAAGGCAGGCGGGCATAAGGCTCTCGCAGAGCTAGGCCTCGAGTTGCACTCGGTGTTTACCTTCTCAGAGCTGATCGACCACTGGGCCGCATCAGGTGCCCTCGATGAGGGATTGTTGGCGAAGCTAAGGAAGTTCCTCGCTCGATAATTGGCGGGCTGACGCCAAATAATCTGTTAGCCTTGACCGCTGAAGTTACCTTTCATGCGAAATCATGGTTTTTCGTGAAGCTTTGCCGCGTAAGTAGGATATTTGGGTGTGGATATGAATGAAAGTCTAGCCGACAGCAAAACCTCCTCTGGTACCCGAATCGATTGGGTGGACAGCAGTTGTCGCCTGTTGCAGGCGACTCGAGCTGAGTTTGCAGATACGCAGCCGTTTTCTAATCTCACGATCGGCATGTCCATTCATCTTGAGCCAAAAACTGCGGCGCTCATTCTGACTCTCCATCAGGGAGGAGCCAAGATCATCGCAACAGGGAACTTGAACAGTACTCAGCCTGAGACTGTGGCTTACCTGAAGGATCGAGGAATAACTATCGTTGGCCGTCAGACCAAGGATGTTAACATCCATAGCACCTTCCTGGATCAAATTGTCGAAAGCAAGCCCGATTTATTACTGGACAATGGTGGCGATCTCTTCACCCGCTATATTGACCACCCATATGAAGGACTCATAGGCGGTACCGAAGAGACGACATCAGGTCGAATGCGTCTTGAACCTTTGCGCGAGCAGATTCAAAAACCGTTATTGGTCATCAACGATAGCCCCATCAAACAGTTTGCCGAGAACCACCACGCGGTGGGGCAAAGCACCGTGGAGAGCATCATGCGCTTCACTAATCGGGTTACGAACGGCCGCCGCGTCACGGTTATTGGCTATGGCTCTACTGGCAAGGGCGTCGCGGCGCACTTCCGCAATGCGTTCAGTGTGGTCACGGTCGTCGATTCCAACCCTGTGGCCACCCTGCAAGCCAATCTTGATGGCTTTCTCACACCGCAAAGGGCTCGGGCGCTTGCTACAGCCGATTTGATCATCACCGCTACGGGCGCTCGGAATGTGCTCACTGCCGATGATCTGGCCCACCTTAAGGACGAAGTGGTGTTGGCCAATGTCGGCCATTTCCCGCAGGAAATTGACGTTGCGGGTATCGAGGCATCTGGCCAAATCGAAAATACCGTGGCTTACGACGACGAAATCGTCACGTGGCAGCTAAAGAACAAGCGGCGAGTCCACCTTCTCGCACGCGGACATATGGTTAATTTGGCAGGCCCCAGACCGCTTGGAAACTCGATTGAATCGATGGATTTGGGATTCACCCTACAGGCACGTTGTTTGGAGGCGGTCGCCCGCGGCCAAGTAAGCCCCCAGGACTGTGTTGTACCGGTTCCTTCAGAGATCGACGCCCAAGTGGCTACTTCATATCTGGAGTTGGTGAGAGCACCAAATTAGCTTTATCAGCCACCAGCAGAATACAGAAGGCAGCCAGCAATACCCTCCGGTGCGGGGAGAGTATTGGAGGAGAATCTTTCACTCATGAGCCGTCCGGCGCGGCGCGCTGCCGAAACCAGTCAAGTGTCTTCTGGAGGGCCTCTCGATGGGGGGTGACTTCGCTGCCAAAGGCTTGCTCATATTTGGAGTGATCTACGATAAAGGGCTCTTCGAATTCATAGAGCATCTCTTTAACTTCCCGCAACTCTGATGAGAATATGCCAAGCACTGAAATCAGCCAGCTTGGCGTTCCACGCATCCGGGGCTCTTCGCCCGCCACATCGAATGCCATCGTAAGCAGCTCGCGGGTCGTGAGGGTTTCGGCGCTGGGGATGTTCCAGATCTGGCCGAGCGCTTCATCGCGCTCACCAAGCGTCGCGAGACCGCTCGCGAAGTCCTCGTTGAAAATGTAGGTGTGCGGCATGTCCAGGTTGCCGACCATGCTGACCGTTTTTCCTGCCAGCATTGGCTCAAACACTCTCTCCCCCATGAATGAATACACTCCGAGAGGCCCATATGCGTCGGATGCTCGGCCGATCGTGACCTGCACCCTGCCGCTTTCATGGGCATGCATGAGGCTTTCTGCGATACGGGCCCGGGTGCGGCCTTTGCGGGTAGTAGTGCCGTATGGCATGTCTTCGGTGATGGGTCCCGACACCTGGCCATACATATACAGGTTGTCGCAATAAACGAGCTTTGCTCCGGCGGAGGCAGCCCCTTCGATGATGCCAGCCATCAGGGCGGGCATCTTTTCTTCCCACTGCGCGTAGGGTACGTTCGTGCAGTTGTAGACAACTGCCGCGCCCTCGCAGGTTGCGCGCGTGCTGGACGCGTCCATAGCATCCCCACTAATAAGTTCGACGCCCGCCGGAACATCGGCGCGCCCGCTGCGATTCACAGCGCGAACGCGCTGGCCTCGCTCCACCAGTTCGCGGACGACTGCATTTCCGAGGCTGCCGCTGGCGCCAAATACGACGTGTAAACTGCCGTTGTCATTCATGTCTCAATTTCCTCATTTCAATAACGGTACTCTCTTTCCAATCACTGTTGGAGCAAAGCGCCGCATGGATGTGGCAGAATTCTTTGTGCTGCGAAATTACCAGCCTCTCGCTAACCGATGACCTGGCTATCGGACCTGCCTCTGCTCCTAAAAGGCGGAGCTATTGGATTGGCCATTTCTGTTCCAGTGGGTCCAATCGGAGTGTTGTGCATACAGCGTACGCTGGCTGGCGGGCGCATCGTGGGCCTGGTCAGCGGATTAGGCGCGGCCACTGCGGACGCGATATACGCTGCCTTAGCGGCGCTCGGACTGGTGTTCATTTCTGAGATCTTGATCGGCCAGCAACCACTGCTGCGCTTGATTGGGGGCGGGATCCTTATTCTTCTAGGGATCAGGATTCTCCTATCCAAACCTCCTGAGGAGTCCTCTCCTGAGGAGAGGGTTGGCTTAGGGGGTGCATACATATCCACCTTTGTCCTTACCCTGACCAACCCGCTGACCATAATCTTTGTTGCGGCCATCTTTGCCGGCGTCGGTGCGGCGAGTGACGGCGCGAAACTCTTATCAGCAGCACCCTTGGTCCTGGGAGTGTTTCTTGGGTCGGCGCTCTGGTGGTTCGTGCTCTCCGGAGGCGTATCCTTGCTACGCGCCCGCGTGACGCCGAGAATGATGAGGTGGGTCAACCTGGGATCAGGAGCGATTATTATCCTGTTTGGTGTGATAACTTTGGTTGCCTCCATTGCGGTGTAGAGTTGGAATTCCGTTACGCGACAAGTTCCTCAATCGGTCGCTCCAAGGTTAGCAATTCTGGCTCGTGATGCAGTACCTCGCCCCGCGCACCGTCCTCCGTGCGAAGCCATCTTTCCGTTAGTAAATTCATGCCGGTTTCATCGCGGTAACTGATCACCAGCGCTTCATCCTCGAATTCAAGAAAAGCGAATCCGCAATAACCCACTTCCGTTCCGTCGACATTCCCGGAAGAACGTCGATCATGGGCCACGAGATTTCTTTCTCGCTTCACGGGAGTCTGAATATCTTCAATCGGCATCCCGCCGTGACCGATGCATCGCGCACGGGTCATCGGCCCATTTGGATGGGTTTGATATTTTCCGTAAGCCGCCAATCGATGCTCATGCCCCCAAAACCAAAGCAAGTACCGTGGGTCATTTCCGAGCTCCCGCCCGAATCGGTTGTACTCGAGATCGAAACTGCTAAACCATTGGTGGTGCGATAGCAAAATGATGGGCCTGGGATCGTCTGTGCCTAGAATATTCTCTTTGAGCCACTTCATGTTGTGATCATGCAGATGAATCCACCAGGGAATCAGCTCCAGTACCGGAATCAATCGAGAAGAATAGCCGCTGTCCAAGGCCACAACGCGCCAGTGCTCGTTTTCGAGGCAAAAGAAGCTGGACTCCTGGCCAAAATG
>CAYZXF010000164.1:0-6187 GCA_964482355.1 uncultured Anaerolineaceae bacterium
GGCCGGATCGAGCAGAGCAGGCCAGATTGTTGTGTCGGACGGCATCGTGTATTGGTCAGAGTCAAGACCGAAGGAAGGCGGCCGCGTGGCTATCATGCGCAGGCTGCAGAATGAGGATGTGGCTGAGGCCACCCCCTCGGATTTCAACTGCCGGACCCGAGTGCATGAGTATGGCGGAGGCGCCTTCTTCGCCGAAGGCACAACCCTGTATGCCTCCAGCTTTGCCGACCAACGCTTGTACAAAATTGAGCCCGGAACAGACCCGGTCGGTATCACTCCCGAACCCGAAGTTCCGTCCGGCTTCCGATACGCGGATGGCCGTCTGTCACCGGATCGCAGTCGCATCACCTGCGTTAGGGAACGGCATGATGCAGATGGCACGGTCCTAAATGAACTGGTTGAGCTCTCGCCTGATGGTGAGACCGCACCGAGGGTTATTGCCAGCGGTCGCGACTTCTATGCCGCCCCTCGACCCAGCTCGGATGGGAGCAAACTGGCCTGGCTGGAGTGGGATCAGCCCAACATGCCATGGGATGGAACCGAGCTGTGGATGGCCGCAATCGGAGCAGATGGAACTCTACAGAAGCCGGAAAAGATTGCTGGTGGAATCGACGAATCCATCTTCCAGCCGGAATGGGGGCCCGCGGACACCTTGCATTTCGTTAGCGATCGAAGCGGGTGGTGGAACCTCTATCGCTGGCAAGAGGGTGGAGCGCAACCCCTGGCGCCAATGGATGCCGAGTTTGGTTGGCCCATGTGGGTTTTTGGCCTCTCCCAGTACGTATTTCTAGCAGATGGGAAGATCGCCTGTATCTACAGTCATGACGGCCTGGATACGCTCGCGGTGATTCAGGGCCAGGAGCTCAAGCCGTTGGATCTTGAACTAACGGCCTTCAGGCCGCGCAGCCTTCATTACGAACCGAGTTCAGACCGGCTGATTTTCGTCGGAGGCAGCCCCAATCTTCCCGCCCGAGCCTATGCTTTCGCAATCGACAGCGGCGATCTCGAGCCTTTGAGCCGCGCTGACGAAGACCTTCCGGATGAGGGCAATATCTCTCACGCCTCGCCCATATCGTTCCCCACCGCAGGCGGACAGGAAGCGCATGCGTTCTACTATGCGCCGAGAAACAGGTTATTCACTGGGCCCGAGGGTGAATTGCCACCGTTGGTCGTGGTGAGTCACGGTGGCCCAACAAGCCAAACCGATTCAGAATTTTCGCTCTCACGCCAATATATGACCTCCCGCGGGTTCGCAGTCGTGGATGTGAACTACCGAGGCAGCACAGGCTATGGACGAGCCTATCGCCAAATGCTGAACGGCGAGTGGGGAGTTGCGGATGTGGAGGACTGCATCCACGCAACACGCTATCTGGCACAGCGGGGAGACATCGATGGCGATCGGCTCATTATCCGAGGCGGCAGCGCCGGAGGGTTTACGGCGCTTTCCGCACTCGTATTTCACGATGTCTTCGCTCTTGGCACGAGCTATTACGGAGTGGCCGACGTAGAAGCCCTGGCGCTTGACACTCATAAATTTGAGGCTCGTTACCTGGACAGCTTGATCGGCCCGTATCCAGAGCAGATCGAACGATATCGTGAGCGCTCTCCGATTCACTTCGTCGATCAGATCTCGTCTCCGCTAATTCTGCTGCAAGGCGGGGAGGACAAGGTCGTACCTCCAGCCCAGGCCGAACTCATGGTCGCAGCGCTCGAAGAAAAGGGCCTGCCGTATGCCTACCTGGAGTTTGAAGGTGAAGCGCACGGTTTCCGAGATTCAGAGAACATCAAACGCGCGCTTGAGGCGGAAATGTATTTCTATTCCAAAGTGTTCGGATTTGAATTGGGCGAGGCAGTGGAACCAGTACCGATCAGGAACCTTGAGAGCCTTACCGATAAGGCTTAGCTGATCTCGCTGGACGCGCTCGCGCGGCAGCTAGAGTTCGTTTTCGAAGGTCTTGTAGAAAAGCGGAAGCGGGTCGGCATGTTCGGGCTCGATGACATGCGCTTCAAAGGCTCGCGCTTCAGCTTGCGCTCCATCGGCCTCATTGTTGGCGTGCACGGTGAAGAGCGCATCGCCCTCCGCGATCTCATCCCCCACCTTACGATGAATTACCAGGCCTACCGAATGGTCAATCGCGTCGCCCTTCTTTGCGCGCCCACTTCCTAGATCAACAGCCGCACGACCGATCTCCTCAGCGTTGATACTGGTCAGGTAGCCGGATGCCGTGGCCGAGACCGAGTTAATGAATTCTGCCACTTGAAACCGGTCCGGCTCATCCACAAAATTGACATCGCCCCCTTGCGCCTCAACCAATTCTCGAAACTTGGAAAGCCCGGATCCGTCGATAAGCGCCGCTGAGGCGAGCTCTTTTGCAGAGAGTAGATCCTCGGCCTTGCCGGCCAGCCGCAGCATGTGGCCGGCGATCTCCAGACAGTGCTCCTTGAAATCCGGCGGCCCTCCCCCGTTCAGGGTGTCTATGGCTTCTCGGACTTCCAACGCGTTCCCCACCGCGTTCCCGAGCGGCTGATTCATGTCGGCTATCAATGCTACGACGCGCCGATCTGCTCGATCCCCGATTTCAACCATCAGCTCGGCAAGTTCCTCCGCCTGCTCGAGGGTCTTCATAAATGCTCCCAGCCCGACCTTAACATCGAGCACGACCGCTTGAGCGCCGGCTGCAATCTTCTTGCTCATCACAGAAGAGGCAATTAATGGAACGGACGGAACCGTACCCGAAACATCCCGCAGTGCGTATAGTTTTCCGTCGGCGGGCGCGAGATCCACGGTTTGGCCGCTCAGCACCAGACCGATTTCTCCAAGTTGGCGCATGAACTGCTTGGTAGTGAGATCCACCCGAAATCCGGGAATAGATTCCATCTTATCGAGCGTGCCTCCGGAAAATCCCAAGCCGCGGCCCGACATCTTTCCAACCGGCACACCGATAGCAGCCACGATTGGCTCGACCACCAGCGTAGTCTTATCCCCCACCCCGCCCGTCGAGTGTTTGTCGACCGCGAACGGAACCACGCCCGTCACATCCAATTGCTCGCCTGAGGCCACCATGGCCAGGGTTAGATCAGTGCTCTCACGAGAGCTCATGCCGTTGAGCAGTACGGCCATTGCCCACGCAGCCGCCTGGTAGTCTGGGATCTCATCCAGGGCGAAACCAGATACGAAGAACTCGATCTCCGCCTTAGTCAGCTCCCCCCCCATCGCGTTTCTTGGCGATTACGTCTACGGCACGCATGATACGGCGATTATACAGTCGGGACTGAATCCACCGTTGAGTTTTTGGAGTCCCAGGCGGCGATAAGATGCAGGATCAGATTCCGACTTGCTATAATCCTCCCCAATGACAAACATTGATTTACTGCTCAAGAATGCCTATGTCGTCACGATGGACGATTCCTTCCAGCTATTTCCTGAAGGCGCGGTCGCCATTCGCGCCGGCGAGATCGTTGCTGTCGGCAATAGCGAAGATCTTATTGCTGAGTATCAGGCAGTAGAGACCATCGATTGCGGTGGCAAAACATTGATCCCGGGATTGATCAACGCGCATACCCACGCCGCGATGACTCTGCTGCGCGGGCTGGCCGATGACCGTCGATTGGACGTCTGGTTGCTGGGATACATGATGCCGGTGGAGCGGGAATTCGTCACGCCAGAATTTTGTCACCTCGGCACGCTGATTGCCTGTGCAGAGATGATCCGCGGCGGGATTACTTCCTTTGCGGATATGTATTATTTCGAGGACACCGTAGCGGAGGCAGTCGCTGAAGTGGGAATGCGGGCGGTGCTGGGCCAGACGGTATTGAAGTTTCCGGCTCCAGACGCAGAAGCATATGAAGACTCGCTAACCGCGGCTCGAAAATTCATTCATCGCTGGCGGGGACATGAACTCATCACGCCTTCCGTGGCACCACACGCTCCGTATACATGCACCGAAGAAATTCTTCGAGATTGCACCGATCTGGCGGTGGAGTTTGACGTGCCGCTCCACATCCACATATCAGAGACCGCGCAAGAAGTGGAAGAGTGGCGAGAAAAATACGATATGCCGGTGGTGCCCTGGATCAAGAAGCTTGGTCTATTCGAGGCCAAGGTCTTGGCTGCACATTGCGTGCACATCGATTTGGGAGAGATTCACACCCTCCAGCATGCCGGAGCCGGTGTGTCTCACAATCCGTCCAGTAATTTGAAAATTGCTTCCGGCTTTGCCCCGGTCCAGCAAATGCTGGATGAGGGCATTAATCTGGGATTGGGAACCGACGGACCCGCCTCAAACAATGATCTGGATATGTTCGAAGAGATGCGACTCGCCAGTTTTGCGGCGAAAGCAAGCACCGGCGATCCCACGGCAGTTCCTGCGCGTGACTCTCTGGCAATGGCTACTCGGTTCGGCGCAAAGGCGCTACACATCGATCATTTGGTCGGATCATTGGAACCCGGCAAGCGGGCCGATGTAGCGATTGTTGACCTGGCTACCATTCACGCCTCGCCTCACTTCGACTATGACCCGCTTGAAATCTACTCCCGGCTTGTTTACGCGGCCAAATCGACCGACGTAACCGATGTCATGGTCAATGGAAAATGGTTAATGAGAACGGGCGAGCTTCTGACGGTTGAGACCGAGCCGTTGATGGAGGCCGCGGCAGGCTACGCCAAACGCATCAGCGCCTTTCTGGTTGAGCGGGAGGATTCAGTGGTCTCCAAATTGGTGGCCATCGGCGGAGCCGAACAGGAGGAGAGCTACGAAGTACAGATCAAGATTCAACTCCCGGACTCATACTCACTTGCCGAAGTTCTCGAATCCGGCGGCCTGGAGATCGTAAGGTCGGTACATTATCGAGAGTACGACACCTACTACACCTTCGATGACCTGGATCAAGGAAGATTGCGGTACCGGGAAGACGAATTTGTCGACGCAGAGGGCGAGGTTTACAGCGTCCGCTACCGTCTCACATTGATTGGTCCCACGGCCGAGCGAGAGTTTGCTCAGTCGGTGCTGCTCTCCCGTTCTCGTTTTATTGCCCCTGCGACAAACAGCGAACGGTTTTATCGTGAGTACTTCAATCCCAGCCACGAATTCAAGATTCAAAAGGATCGGCTTCGCTGGCTGGTCCGCTTCAAGGACAACGAATTCTTCATCAACATCGATCAACTCAATGAGCCTGCGATCGACGGCAAATATTTGGAGATCAAGAGCCGCACCTGGTCCCGCAAGGATGCCGAAGAAAAAGCTGAATTGATTCTCGAATTATTGGAAACTCTGGGGCTTAAAGGCGCAGACGAGATCAACCAGGAGTATCCGGATCTCGCGGCCGAAATTGCTCCGTAGCGGCATGGATTCCATCCTCGGATCGCATTTCCCTGAGGGGATCAACGCAAGAAAACAGGCGCCTGATCGGGCGCCCGTTGAATCCGTGCGGAGTTGGCGGCCGCCCCCGGCGCCTTCGAATTCCGACGCGGATCGCTAGCTCCTTATTCGGGCTTCCTCAATCGCTGCTGCCACTCATACAGGAAATTAAGTGCTTCTAGAGGCGTGAGCTCATCGATCGAGAGCGACTCGAGATCGTCGAGTATTGGATTGCCGCCGGCGAAAAGCGGAAGCTGTGACGAAGGCGATCCACGACCGTCATCTCCCTGCTCCTCCAGTTCAAGCAACATTTCCTGAGCGCGCTGGATAACGCCCCGCGGCAAGCCTGCTAATTCGGCTACGTGAATACCGTACGATTTATCTGCTCCGCCCGGAACGATTTTGTGCAGGAACACGACCTTTCCTCGCTCCTCGCTCACCGCGACGTTGTAATTGCGCACCCCAGGTAAGCTGTCGGCCAACTTGGTCAATTCGTTGTAGTGAGTTGCCACGAAGGCGCGCGAACGCAAGCGCGGATGGCTATGGATGAACTCAACCACCGCCCACGCGATCGACAGACCGTCGTAGGTGCTTGTTCCGCGGCCGATCTCATCCAGGATCAGCAGGCTCCGATCGGTGGCATTGTGCAGCAGGTTAGCGGTCTCGAGCATTTCGACCATGAAGGTCGACTGGCCGGCATGGATTTCATCCTGTGCGCCGATACGAGAAAAGATGCGGTCTGCCACGCCGATCTTTGCTGACTCCGCAGGCACGAAGCTCCCGATCTGAGCCATCAGCACGATCAGCGCAACCTGACGAAGATAAGTGGA
>CAYZXF010000165.1:0-5224 GCA_964482355.1 uncultured Anaerolineaceae bacterium
CCGCACGCGTGGGAGTGCGAGACCATCCAATTTGTCTCGCATCAGCCAAAGGAGCACGACCGCCTCCAGCGCGGTTGCAATCGTGTTGGCCAGTGCCAACCCTCCGAGAGGCGCCCATCCAATCCGTTCGAATCCAATCGCTAGTGCAAGGCTCAAGATAACATTGAGACCCATGGCCGCGGCACCAACAAGGACCGGAGTGCGAGTGTCCTTCAAAGCATAGAACGCGCGCGAGATGATCTCTACCAGCGCATGCCCGACGAGTCCGGCCGCGTACCAAAGCAATGCCCAGGCAACCAGATCGGTAGATCGGGAATTAAACTCACCGCGCTCAAAAAGCATTGATACGATCGGTCGCCTCAGCAGGAGCAGGCCGATGGAGGCCGGCAGCGAAAGAAAAACCCCTCCCCGCAGCGTAGTGGCTAAGGATTCCCGCATCTCGGAAATCTGACCGTGCGCGACCTGGGCAGAGAATGTTGGCAATGCCGCAATAGCTATGGCCTGCGCGATCACGATTTGCGGCATCAACATGATGGCGAAACCCAGAGTGATGCCAGTCAGACTGCCTTGGACCATGGTCGAGGCCAAGATGATATTGACGAGAAAGTTGAGCTGCACTACCGCCACCCCGAACACACGCGGAACCATGAGACTGCCGACCTGCCGCACGGCGGGATCCTTGGTTCCGAGAGTCGGGCTGTAATGTGCCTGCAGACCGCGCAATCCTGGGAGCTGGACTAGAAGGTGGAACAACGCTCCAAGAACCACGCCCCATGCCAGCCCGTAGATTCCAAGCTGCGGGACGAGCAAGTAAATTCCGATGATCCATCCCAGCCAATTGAAGGAAGGCGCGAGCGCGGGCAGCGCAAAGCGTTGATGTGCATTCAGTATTGACATCACAAGCCCGCTGATACCAAATAGCATCAGCGTGATGAGTTGGATGCGCAGCAAATCGACGACCAAATCGATTTGAGCCGGATCCTCGTACCCGGGAACGAGCAGGTTGGGGACGATCCAGGGTGCTGCGATCCAGACCAGGGTGGCTGCCAGCCCTAAGCCCAGAATGAGCAGATTGCCGATGCTAGAGGCTAGGCGCCACGCCCCAAGTCGGTCGTTCTGAGTGAGGAAAGTGGCAAACATCGGAATGAAAGCGGAAGCTAATGCGCCGCCTGCCATCAAATTGAACAGTATGTCGGGGACTTTGTTAGCGGAGAGAAATGCGTCCAATGAAACCCCGGTTCCGAAAACGCCCGAGTACAGCATGCGATTGAGCAGGCCAACGAGGCTGGAGAGCGCAAATCCGGCCATCACGATGCTTGCCCCGCGCGCAATTTGGGCTTCAGGGGAGCGTTTCACAGCGCTGGATTATACAGGTGCCCTGCGGGCGTAACGCTAGCCACAGGAGCAAGGGTCAGACTCGGGGATAATCCTTGCGTGCATAGATTAACAACCCCGCTCTTGGACCGTCTTCGAAATCCAGTCCTGGTAACGGGACTGGTGTTGGGCGTGGTTGGACTTGTGGGCGCATACTTTCTCCGCCTTGCTATCCCAGGGCGCCTGCTGGTAGATCCCCTCCCGCTGGCGCTAACTCCAACAGCCATCATGCGGTCCTTGCGAGAGGGGTTCGCGTACTTCGATTTACGCTCCCCGCTGCTCCACCTAATATTTGCCATCGGTTTTGGAGCTGGGGCGGCCGCGCTGACCGTGCGCCGCGGTGGAACGGCGGAACAAGCGCGGCAGACAGCAAGGATTGCCTCTGGTCTGGGCATTCTGGTGGTCGCAATACAAGAAGTGGATGCGTTTGTGGTGGCGTTCTACTACGGTCTTTCAGCCTTCGTCAGCCTATCCATCAGCGCATACGCGGCCGATCAGTTCATGCGTCGGCTGCTCAAGCGGCGAGCATAAATGGCCGTTGGCCGCGGAAGGAATGAGCAACCGCAAAGCGAGAAATTCGAAACAAAAGGTCTGAACTGAATATGCCAATATTGGAGCGTGGAGAGGATCTGGAATCGAGAGAGCCGAGGACGCCGACCCCGGCTCTCTAGTAAGGAGGAGAAGAAGAGATTTCCACCCTTCCAATACTAGACTACTGAAACGACTTATTCCGTGCTGGTCGGAATCGCCACGCAAAACCTACGTGAATCATACGCAAGAGTCAGTCTTCACAAGAGCGAATTCGCGACAGTTCGCCTAGAGCGTGAAGCACTGCGATCGAATATTAGGGGAAGGCTAAGCAGGCAATGTTTACGGCCAACCCTCAATCCAACAACCGTTGGTGAAGGATACCCCTATGTGGTAGAAACCTGGCTCCACGATGTCGAATACTGCAACTAGCGTTTTGGTATCTCCAGCACCAATAATTCGATTGCCCATGTAGAGAGGCCCAGTCATGGTCGGCGGAAACGGATTGCCAACGTCCCAGATCAGACTGCCACTCAGGTCGAATTTGTAGTGGAAGTTACTGGCCGTTGGAACTGGCCAGTCAAGGTAAGCCTCATACACTTCAATGCTGAACGGCGAGCCATTCTCAATATCTGCCCAGACAATGGTTCCACCTTCTTCGGCGTCCATATTCCTGAACTCGATATCTTCACAGGGATCAACCGGATCTGTTGGAGTCATAATCGCCGTTACAGTGCTGGTTGAACTAAATGCCGGGGTAGCCGACGGGGTGCTGCTAGGGAACTGGCTAGCGGTCGGTGTCTTGCTCGGGACCAGCGTCCTGGTCGCCGTGGGTGAGGGCCCCGGGCTGGGTGTATAGGTAATCGTCGGAGTCTTGCTGGGAGTCGGCGTCCTACTGGGAGTCGGTGAAGGGCCCAGTGTGGGAGTCATAGTCTTGGTTGGAGTACGGCTCGGTGTCGGCGAAGGTCCCGGCGTAAACGTCTTTGTAGCAGTGGGCGAGGGGCCTGGCGTAGCACTGTGAATAGGGGTCGGAGTTCCCCCAAGCCCGCCCAGAATTTCGAAGTCGCCGTCGCTGGCCAGGGTGGCCATGACTGCGGTTTGGATCTGCTCTGGGGATTGGGTCTCGTCGCCGCCTGCGCCTGCCAGCTCAGTAGATAAAGCCTCGATTGTTCCTGCAAGCGCGGTTAGCTGCGGGCTGCTCATGTCTTCTGGAGCCAACCCGCTGCCCTCCGCCGGCTTGGCCGCATCATCCAGCATATCCGACAGCCCAGCGTACGCGACCGGGCAGGCCAACAGCATCAACAGGAGCACTGCCGCCGCGGCTGCCACGCGGCCCAAGCGGCTTCGTTTCTTTTGTGGCGACTCTGGTTCATGGACTACGATGCTGGCCGCGATCGAGGAGGGCGGAACTTCGATATCCGGAGCCGGATTGTTGAATGGGTCCTGTGCATGAGCCAGCGCGGACTGAAATCCGGCATTCATCTCACCCACTGAACCAAATCGTTCGGCCGGGTTCTTGGCGGTCGCCTTCAGGATGACCCGCTCGATGGCTTCCGGTACGTTGGGACTCCTCAGGCGAGCGAGCGGAATGGGCTCATTGATATGTTTGAGCATCACGGCCATGGGAGGCTCGGCCCGGAACGGCAGCTCTCCAGTACAAAGTTGGAACAGAATGACCCCGAGCGAATACTGATCGGAGGCCGCGCTTACCTTCTCACCGCGTGCTTGCTCGGGCGACATATAGGCTGGCGTCCCCAGAAGAGCCGACCCGGTCAGGCTAACGGACGCGTCGTGGATGTGAGCTAGGCCGAAGTCCGCCAGCAGCGCGTTACCCTTCACGTCCAATAGGACATTCGACGGCTTTACATCCCGATGAATGACGCCCTGTTCATGGGCGAATTGGAGCGCGCCGCCCAATTGGTCCACGAAAATGCCTCCTTCCGAAGGAGTTAGCGGTCCTTCTCGGAGCTTATCTGCAAGACTGCCGACCTCAAGCAGCGGCATTACGAGGAAGGCAAATCCTGCGTCCTGTCCAAAATCCACTATGGGCACGATGTGGGGATGCTTCAAACGCATCACAACCTCTGCCTCGCGCTTGAAGCGTTTTGTGAACTGGGAGTCCTGCGCCATCACCGGCGACATGACCTTTACTGCCACATCCCAGCCTGTATCGCCATCTACCCCTTTAAATACCGAGGCCATACCACCCTGGCCGATCTGCTCGACCAGGCGGTATTTTCCAAGCTCCTGAATCGGAAGCTTTGCTTCAGCCATTAGCTACAACCCCGAGACCTTCGATGTTTTCTCCAAGTAGATTGCCAGCCCTCAGATGCAGTAGAACCGCGAGCGAGGCCTCCATTACTGGAGCCCACATGGTAGTGCTGTTGAGGCGGCCGCTGCTCTAGCGTCTTAGCAAGAAGCTGGCGATGACCAGACCGTTGTAAATGGATACTGAGTGCGAATTGACCGCCCACGGCCCGTCTTCCAATGACTCCATGGCGGGTGCAAGGTCATCCTCGATCTTAGCCATGACCCTGGCCAATTCAGGTTCTTGGTCGGTCATGGTTTCGAGCAGGCCCGGCAACTTAAGGCGGCGGGTCAACACGAGCATCCGATACTCGGGCTGGCCGCTCGACACAGCTATCGTTGCTGGTGCCGAAACGGCTGTTTCCTGTTGCAATTGCTCCATGGATTTCAGTGTAGCGGGGATTAGAAAGCGACGACCTTACGCTATGCTTACAGCGTCCGAATCTTCCCAAACCCCGCTTGAAATCCCGTTTTCAAGCCCAATTGACCCCTCCGTCTGGATGGGATACGATCCGCAGCACCATGCCGCAACCGCCAGCAATTCGTATCGATCGAGGAAGTCTGTCGACCAAGGTGTTATTAAGCAGGTTTCTACAGTCCCTGGCGCTCATATTCTTGGCATCGTGTGCTGGATTTGAGCAAAACGCCTCCCCTACTGGCCAATCCCCTGCCCAGAGCGCAACGAACAGCTCCCAAGGTGAGGAACTTCCCCCAGACTTGCCTTCTGGCTGGCGGCTTGGAATGCCCATGCTCACCCCGCGCTCCGAAATGTCAGCAGTTGAGATCGACGGAGTGGCTTATGTTCCAGGCGGCTTCTCAGGCCCATTGGGAACTGCAAGATTCGAAGCCTACACCATCCAGCGGGACACCTGGAAAGAGCTGAGTTCGATGCCGGCGGCCCGGCATCACTTAATGGCATCCGCGCACGATGGGCTTTTGTATGTCTTTGGGGGCTCCTCGGCCGCAGGTTTCAACGCTACGTCAACCGCTTGGCGCTACGACCCAAACACGGACA
>CAYZXF010000166.1:0-2564 GCA_964482355.1 uncultured Anaerolineaceae bacterium
GGCGGAAGATATGCCGATTTGCGAGCCGCAGCAGAAGTTCTGCAGGGAAAGCAGGTGCGCATTCCGCTTCTGATCAATCCTGCAACACATGCTATCTATCGACGAGCAGTTGAAGATGGAACCTTCAAAACTTTGTTAGACGCGGGAGCTGTGTTCCAACCCTCCGGATGCGGCCCTTGTGCGGGGCTGCACTCCGGCATTTTGGCAGCCGACGAGAAGGTAATCACCACTGCTACCCGCAATTTTCGAGGTCGGATGGGGAGCCGCGACTCCGAAGTATATCTAGCCTCACCGTATACCGTGGCGGCATCGGCGCTGGCCGGCCGTGTAGTGGATCCACGTCAGGTTTCTGAAGGCAAAGCAGTCGCTTGAACCAATTTATGGGTCGCGCCTGGGTCTTTCCCGCGAGCGTGTCTACGGACGAGATCCTTCCCGGGGAGTATTTAGATCGGCGAAATGATGAAGTGGGTCAGTTCGCAATGGCGGGGTTTGATCCCGAATTTGTGGGCAAGGTCAAACCGGGGGACGTACTTGTAGCAGGTCCAAACTTTGGGTCTGGATCTGGCCGCGAAACGGCTCCAATGGCGCTACAGCAGGCGGGAATCGCGGCGCTCATCGCACCCAGCTTCGGCCGCATATTCTTCCGAAACAGTATCAACATTGGCCTTCCCGCGGTCACCATCGAGTCAATTGAGCACATCAAAGAAGGCGATTTGCTGATCGTGGATCTGGACGCGGGCACCGTTGTTGATGAGCGCACTGGTGAGACATTTTCAATTCAGAACTTGCGCGGAACCTCGCGTGAAATCTTAGAGGCGGGTGGAATCATTGAATTCACGAAGCGGAGACTGGCGGCTAAATCGGAGCAGCCTGAGGAAAGCAAATGAGTACCGATCGCGACGCGGGAGAATGGTCCTTCGATACCGATGTGGTCGTGGTTGGTAGCGGTGGATGCGGCCTGGCCGCTGCTATGGCCGCAGCTCAGGGCGGCGCTGAGGTGCTGGTTCTCGAAAAGCAACTCAGGCCCTGGAGCAACACCGCGCGATCTGGGGGGATGATCCCGGCTGCAGGGACTCGCTTCCAGGAAGCGGCCGGAATTCACGAACAGGCGGAAGACTTCGCAAAAGATATTTGGCACAAGAACGATGCAAGTTCTGACCACGAGATGACGCTGCATATGGCCAAGGTCTCCAAGGTGATGGTGGAGTGGCTGGTTGATGATGTGGGTGTCGATCTTGAGTTTATCGATGATTTCAAATACCCCGGCCACTCTGAGTTACGGATGCATGCACCACCCAGCAGAACAGGCTCGGCCCTGGTGGCCGACCTTCGTAAGGCGGCGGATGCCCACAAATCTGTCGAGATTATTACTGACGCCGCGGGTGAATCCCTAGTCGCACAGGCCGGAACCGTTATTGGCCTGGTGGTCCGGCATGGCGACCAGCTGGAAAGGGTGAAAGCCCAAAAAGTGATCCTTGCCTGCAACGGCTTTGCTGGTAATCCCGACATGGTGAAGGAGTATTGCCCCGATATTTCGGGCGCACTCTATTTCGGTGGCGAAGGCAATACCGGAGAAGGTATTTCGTGGGGGCAAGAACTTGGGGCGGACGTAGCATTCATGGATGCATTTCAGGCCCACGCTTCCGTCGCTAAGCCCGAGGGCATCCTCATAACGTACGCGATCATCACGGAAGGCGGTTTTCAAGTCAACCAAGAAGGAAAACGATTTGGCGACGAATCCACTGGCTACTCTAAGCATGCGCTGGCAGTCCTGGCGCAGCAAGACGGCACGGCCTGGGATATATACGACGAGAAGCTCCACCGCCTGGGCCTCAAATTTGATGATTATCGAGAGGCGATTGAAGCCGATGCCATCCACAAAGGGGAGACAGCGCAGGAATTGGCGGCGAAGCTCGGGATTGACGCAGATGGCTTTATGGGAACTCTGGAAGAATACGAAGCTGTTGCGAGTGGATCTATGAAGGATCCCTTCGGGAGGACAAGCTGCGGTCACCTTGAGCCCCCGTATTATGGAGCGAAGGTAACTGGTGCACTCTTTCACACCCAAGGCGGACTGGTGGTTGATCGAGATGCTCGAGTATTGCGAGCGGACGGTTCACCTATTTCAAACCTTTATGCGGGCGGAGGCGTAGCGGCGGGCCTCAGCGGGCACGGATCAGGGGGATATCTCTCTGGCAATGGACTGCTGACGGCGCTAGGTTACGGCATGCTTGCGGGGAATCACGCCAGCGGCTCGATTCGAGGAGCGAGTAGTTGAGTGGGATTGTCGAACGTTTTGCCGGCCGTAATCTGGGGATCATGGCCGCTCTCATGATTGGCGTGTTCCTGTCACCGCTCAACGTGACTTTGACCAGTGTCGCGCTCCCTACAATGCAATCGTATTTTGAGATTACTGTCGAACAGGTTGCATTGATTGGAACGGCTTATTTTCTTCCGATGGTCGTGCTGCAGCCTCTCCAAGCCAACCTGGGTCAGCGCTATGGTCTCAGACGAATCTATACCATCGGGCTGGGACTTCTCTGCCTGGGTGCTTTCATGGCGGC
>CAYZXF010000167.1:0-3931 GCA_964482355.1 uncultured Anaerolineaceae bacterium
GCTGGAGCAAGCGCACAACCGTACGTTGAAGGAGCTATGTTGGCAATCCGAAGCGTCGGTAATTTGGTGGGAGTTCATCGCGGACTTGACAGCGTTATGGACTTTTAAGACGCAACCCGCCTAACAACTCGCTGGAGCGGACCAGATATTCGGCGGCAAATGCGAGAGGCAATCGGCCTGGGGGCTTCGGGAAAAGCAGATGACAGCACTATCCCTGGCCTAGTCCGCCAGGACAGGCAGCTCGCAGCCGTTAGGCGGCGAAGTCATGGGATCGGTAATCGATGTCATGTGCATTTCTTTGGTGCAATAAATTAAATTTGCCTGGCGAGACCGACGAGGATAACTGCTCCAATGCCGAATCACGACTTACCTGAAAACCTTCGACGACGCTTCAAGGTAGACACAGTCGAGGAGATGTGGGAGCAAAACCTCACCGAGGGCAACATTCGGTGGCGACAATTTCGTCACTTATTCGGAATGCTTCCATCCAACCCTCGCTGTATCAGCTGCCACAGACCCTTTGCGGGTCCTGGTGGTGCACTTGTACGAATAGTAATGGGTGTGCACAAATCGGATAAGAATCCTCGCTTCTGTACGGGATGCTACTCCTTCATGTCACAATATCCGGGCGGTGCCGAGATTGAACTGACAATGTTATTTGTCGATGTGCGCGGCTCGACCTCTATCGCGGAGAGCATGGATGATACTGAGTTCAGCCAGCTGATGAATCGCTTTTACGAGGCCACAATCAATGTGCTGGTCGGGGAGCGTGCATTCATTGACAAGTTGGTCGGGGATGAGGTTACAGCTCTCTTCCTCCCGGGCTACGCAGGCGAGGAGCATGCCCGGCGCGCAGTGAATGCTGGCCAAGATCTGCTTGACGTCACAGGTCATGGTGACCCTGCAGGGCCATGGGTTCCGGTTGGGGTTGGAATTCACACAGGCATGGCCTGGGTTGGGTCCATTGCCGGGGCAAGTGGGGATGCAGCTGATTTCACCGCACTCGGAGACAATGTGAACATCGCTGCACGTTTGGCTTCCAGCGCGGCTCAGGGTGAGGTCATAATCAGCGAGGCCACTTACAGTGCCGCACAGGTAACCAACAGCCAATTGGAGCGGCGGGAGCTCCAACTCAAAGGCAAAAGCGAGCTTGTAAACGTCCGCGTCCTGCGCACTAAATGATGAACGCACCCGTCTCCCTCGAAATTTGGCCGCCATCAGCAACTCGCTGGAGCGGACCGGGGATTCAGCGGCTAAGCTTTAAGTGATCAATATTCGGGCACCCGAGGCAGGATGTGACAGAACGATCCCCGGCCGCTCCCTGGCCTGACTGCCCAGGACAGGCAGCTCGTAGCCGTTAGGCGGATGCACAAATGGAATTGATGCGAAAGGAATAATGTCCAGATGACTAACACAATCAGTAGCTTGCGAGACAGCATCAGGTGGCATAGACAGTACGGTCCTCATGCACCCAAGAGAGGCTCACGAGCACCTGACTTTGAGCTTCGTGACGCAGGCGGTGAAAATCCGGTTCGGCTCTCGGACTTTCGCGGGAAAAAGCCTGTTGCGCTGATCTTCGGCAGCTTCACCTGAGAGCCCTTTGTAAGAGAGGCCGTGCGCCTCCAAGACTTGTACGCTGAGTACAGTGATCGTGTCCAATTCCTTGTGATCTACATTCGGGAAGCTCATCCAACTGACGGATGGTACATGGGAAATCATGATATTCGAGATCCGCAAACGATTGAAGAACGGCAAGCATTGGCAGGAACTTGTGAGACCCGGCTGAAGTATGGGATACCGACCATAGTCGATGAGATGGATGATGGGGTAATGAAGGCGTATGCGGCCTGGCCCGACCGGCTTTATCTGATTGACACTGATGGGGAGGTGGCTTTTGCAGGAGGAAGAGGTCCTTGGGGATTCAAACCAAGCAAGCTAAAGAAAAATATCGAAGGATTGATGGAATTGGACGTTAGATACGCATCCACCTAACAATTTGCTGGAGCGGACTGGGGGTGCCGCGGTAGAAGCAAGAGATAGTCGAGATGTGAGTTCCTGAACAAGCATGCGAGGAGCCAACCCCGGCCGCTCCCTGGCCTAGTCCGCCAGGACAGGCAGCTCGCAGCCGTTGGGCGGCACAAAAGCCAGAAAGCTCGGGCTCGATCGGGAAAAACCACTTGGATATCCAAATGGTCCGATTTCGCCCAAACTTCACTGTCGCTATTACTGTCATATTTATCAATGGGGATGAGCCACGAGCTTTGCTTTCGGGCCGAATCCTAGTTCCGCAATCCCACCAAGCCAATCGGTAGCCCGAAACTCCGAAGCGAGTCAATCAAAGAAAGGCACATCATGCATAAATTTGTTGAGCCGATGACCGTCGGATTAATTGGTGTACTCCTCACATTTACGGCCTGCGGCGTTCCCAACCAACCCGAGGTCCAGTCCCATTCATTGTGCGCCTCTCGTGGAAGATCGAGCGAGCCTTGTAATATTATTCAGGGAATTTCGGCCAATGGAATCGGCGAGCAGGTCGTCGGCGCTTCGATCGGTGGGGGGGGAAGCTCGACATTCCCCAATCGCGTCGATGATGACTATGGCGTGGTTGCCGGAGGTCTCAATAATAACGCCGGTGGCCAATCAGTCGTAAGCGGAGGCGCTTTCAACGTTGCTGGTGGTTTCCGTACCGTTATTGGTGGAGGCAATGACAACACAACTTCCGCTTTCGATTCGGTAATCGGCGGTGGATCCCAGAATTCTGCACTCGGGGTGCATTCTACCGTTAGTGGGGGTGGCGGCAATCTGGCAGCTAATTTGGATGCGACTATTGGAGGCGGCAGCGGGAATTTAGCTGAAGGCCAGGCGGCCACAATCGCAGGGGGAACCAGAAACTCAGCAGCGTATTACGCCACCGTCGGCGGCGGATTTGGTAATTTGGCCAGCGGAGCGTTCAGCACGGTGTCCGGAGGTGTTAGAAATCAAGCCGAGGGTCCAATTGCTACGGTCGGTGGCGGGGCTGGTAATCAGGTTTTCGGCAATAACGCCGTAATCAGCGGCGGCCTCAACAATTCCGTTCTCGGCGATTACGCGGCGGTGAGCGGAGGGCGCGGTAACCAAGCGAATGGTGACTACAGCCTAGCCGCAGGACGAAGCGCCTTCATTCCCGTTGGGCACGACGGGGTTTTTCTCTTCGCGGATTCCAACGAGGCGATCTTTTCATCTCAGACGGCTAATGAATTCGCAGTACGAGCGACTGGCGGGGTCCGCTTTGTGAGCGCGGTCGACGATGCCGGAACGCCGATCTCGGGCGTGATGCTTCCAAGTGGAAGTGGGGCGTGGTCAATCCTAAGCAGCCGTTCAGCCAAGACTGAGCTCGCGCCAGCAAACGATCAGGATGTCTTAAAACGTCTAGCAAAGCTACCCATCTACACCTGGAGCTACGCGGCGCAAGAGCTCTCTGTCATGCATATAGGGCCAATGGCAGAGGACTTTTACAGCACATTTGGGTTAGGTGAGGACGAACGCTATATCAGCACTATCGACTTACAAGGCGTCGCTCTGGCAGCCATTCGCGCAGTCAACAATAGTTTGGCAGCCGAACACGCACGCGTTGAACGTCTGGAAATTGAGAATGAAGAACTGAATGTTCGGCTAGCCGCCTTGGAGCAGACGGTATCCGGCGAGCCAGCCGGACTATCCCCAGAGCTGACGGTCATCTTCGGCTCGCTGCTCGGGCTGATCGCGGGATTCACGATATCTCAACGCAGTTTGAGCCGAACATAAAGAATATTAAGCGCTGATAGGCGTGGATACTCTGTGCAGTAGTTGGGTCCTCTTTGCTCTTGCAGGTCGGAATCTTCTGGTTATCTTAGTCTTGCGCGAAGGGAAACTTTCCTGGGTCGGCGATTGGACATCTAGGGTCATTGCCTTT
>CAYZXF010000168.1:0-3578 GCA_964482355.1 uncultured Anaerolineaceae bacterium
TGTTTGACTCCTCACCGACGATCGAGAACAACACCATCAGCGGCAACCTGACTGAACAATTTGGCGGCGGCATCTGGGTATTCATAAACTCGTCGCCTACGATCGAGCGCAACATAATCAGGGATAATCAGGCCAAGTTGTGGGGCGGCGGCATTGCCGTGGACTTTAACTCCTTACCGACGATCTCAGACAACACCATCAGCGGCAACCAGGCCGAGAGCGGCGGCGGCATTGAGGTGGGCCAGAAATCCTCACCGGTTATCTCAGGCAACACCATCGCCGAAAATCAGGCTGCGACGAGCGGCGGCGGCATTTTTATGGATGACTCCTCGCCGATGATCTCAGACAATAGCATCAGCGGCAACCAGGCCGGGAGCGGCGGAGGCATCACCGTGTTTTCCCATTCAACGCCGACGATCGATGACAACATGATCATCGGCAACCAAGCCGAGCAAACCGGCGGCGGCATCCATGTAAGAGATCTCTCCTCGCCGAAAATTGTAGGCAACACCATCAGCGATAACCAAGCCCAGTTCGGCGGCGGCATTGCCGCGGAGAACTCCACGCCGACAATCTCGGGCAATACCATCACCGATAATCGGGCTGAATTTGGCGGCGGTGGCATTGCCGTGTTCGACACCTCGTTATTGATGATCGAATTTAACACCATCAGCAATAATCAGGCCGAGGCCGGTGGCGGCATTGCAATGGAGAAGTCCTCGCCGACGATCAAGGACAACTCCATCAGCGACAACCAAGCCAATTTGTCCGGTGGCGGCATCGATGTGTTTGATAACTCCTCGCCAATGTTAGTGAGCAATGAGATCCAAAGCAACACGGCAGGTAATGATGGGGGAGGCATCTGGGTGTCCGGCGATTCCACCCTGATCCTGAGCGAGCCTGACGACAACATCTACTCCGCTAACCAGCCCGACAACATTTACTACTCGCCTGATTGAGGGCGCGTCTACCTCTGGGTGCGTGTGAAAAGGCTTGAGGAGGTGGGGATCCCAGCGGGCCAATATGGAGATTGCAATAAGAATATGGCTCCCTCCATACGTGGTTCGGCAAATCCTAAAACAACCTCGATTGAATATAACTTCAATCGCTGGTAGCTACTTTGAGGTTGGTTGATAGCCTAGCTATCGACTTTGAGAAAGCGCCGACCCTGGTAGCAAACGGCACTCTGACGGCCGCTCCCACAAAATCCCTTCGAATGAACCGAATCCGGATTATGTATTGCTTCTGCCGCTGAATGCCCGGTCCGCTCTAGCAAGTGGTTAGGCGGATTAATCCGCAAAGTGGCTTCTCTAATGCCCCACGCGGCATCCGAGCCGCGATATCACCAGGGCTTCCAGAACATCTGTCCAATGCGGCAGCAAGTATAGACGCGCTTGACCAGAAAGAACTCTGAGTCGGCTGTTTGGCAACATCTTGTCGTGATATCGACATCGAATAATAGAGACATTCTTGTCGAGTTCCCTCCACCAAATATTGCATCGGGTATTTATCTGTTCCAATTCGAATTCTGGTAGGGAGCCGATCAAAATGCCATCTCGAGGTCTAGGAACTCATGGTTTGCAGGATTCAGCTTAACGACTCGCAAGTGATGGTCTCAACTAGAATTGCGCCATTTCGTGATAATTAAGCGAACTCCAAAAGCGGAATGAGGCGGCTCGCAGGCCGCCTCATTCAGGTGTCAGATTGGTCGTTGCAAGGGGATGGCGTTAGTAACCATTTTCACGGGCTGGCAGGGATTGGAGGTAGGCGAAGATGGCGGCCAGTTCCTCGTCGGTCTGCAGCCCAAAGATTTCCACTGCGCTTGCCATCGGATCTTGCAGCCGACGACCAGCGGGGTTTACGCCTGTGCGGATGGTGTGGATGAAGTCTGCCGTTGACCAGCCCGCTAGTTCACCGTTGGGCGTCAGGTTAGCAGCAGGCGGTTCGCCTGGACCAAAAGATGGCGCGCCGTTGAAGTCTGGGCCGTGACAGTCGGCGCAGGTGCCGAGTGACACAAGATATTCGCCGTATTCGGTCGTTATGCTCGGTTCCGGCGGGTCAGGACGCGGCCCGGTGTGATCAATGACACGGGCCGGCATCAGAGTGGGGTCGAGGAGCATAAACAAGTACCCCAGCGGTCCGAGGGTCGGCTCCGGTACTAGATTGTCGATCGGTTCCAAGCTCCTGAGGTAAGCCAGAGTATCCCCCAGGTCTTCGTCGCTCATGAAATAGAAATGGTGCGCAGGCATGAAGAGAAGCGGTCTGCCGTCGGGATCGACGCCGTGCCGGATGGCGCGCACGAAGTCCTGGTCGGTAAAGGTGGACCCGGCGCCGCCTGCCCCGACGGTTAGATTGGGCGCGTAGATCGTCATGATGAGCGGGTCATCCAGGACCACGGCTCCACCCAGGTTGTCGCCATGACAGGCAGTACAGAAGGAGACCGCATTGACCAGATGCTCGCCGCGCTCCACGGATGCGTTTTCAGGGATGGCGACGGATTCTGCGTCGATGTCGTAGGTTTTATTGAGCCTGAGCGTGCCAGTAATAAAGATGACAATTGCAGCCACCGCGACCAGACCCACCAGCCCTAGTAGGGCAATTCCAATCCACTTCAGGATTTTACGCATCGGTTTTCCCCTCCGATCTCCCAATTTCTAAGCAGGATATCCTCTTACCTCGATAAGATTGTAATAGGTGTGAATTGGCTAAAGCGTACAAGAATATCCGCCTAACGGCTGGGAGCTGCCTGTGCTTGGGCCGCAGGCACAAGTGAGCGGCCAGGGAATGCCTCGCCATTAGCAAGCGCAAATGCTCTCAGCTTGACCGTCCCCCGGACAACCGTCGCATCCCCGGCCCGCTCCAGCGAAGTTGATAGCCTGTGTCATCGATCTATGTAGAAGCAGACTAGGCTCCAGACTTTCATCAGGGAGATAGTAGAACGTGATGCTTAGTGCATTCGGATTCTTGACAAAGGGTTAATCGGGTCGCCTGCGGTCGGGTAAATCGATCGCGCAAATGCGGATGAAAATTCGTTCAATTACTGTTCTGCAGTGCCGCCCGGACCCCCACTCATGTGGATACTCGCGATCATCATCCTACTCGCGCTCTAGAGGCTTTCGCTTATCGTGCTGCCTTTGATGAGGATTTTGTTCCGAGAGATTCCATTGTATGTGGATCATTCGGCAGCTAGGCGATCAGTCGCCATCCGTCACCGTCGCTCCAAGCTGGCGAACGAGGTCGAATACATCCGGTCCTCCCCAAAATTCGGCGAACTGACCGTCCTCTACGCGGATCACATCGATCACACCCACTGTCACGTCCTTCCCCGTTGGGGAAAGTCCTGCGAACTCGCCGAGGTGGGTGCCGCGTAAGGTGCCGCGGAGCACCACCCGATCGCCTTCGTAAATCGCGTCTTCAAGGGTGATCGAGATGTTGGGAAAGGCGGATCGGATTCCGGCCAGCCGCTCCATATTACCGTCGAGGTCGAGCGGTGGCAGCAGCGGCGACATATGGCGACGGAGCGACGGGCTGAGGAACCGTCGCAGAGCAGCCTCGTCCAGTGCGTTCGCCCCCTCCCA
>CAYZXF010000169.1:0-1641 GCA_964482355.1 uncultured Anaerolineaceae bacterium
CCTCTCGTTCTCCGGAGTTGAACAACTCCGTCGCGGCAGTGAGTGCGCGATACAGGACCGTTGCTGCATGCCGCTCCTCCGAAGCGAGGGTTGCGTTTCGGCTCGACAGCGCAAGACCGTCCGCCTCACGCGCGGTTGGGCAAACGACGATCTCGATTGGGAAGTTGAGATCGTGCGTCATGCGGCGAATCACGGCTGCTTGCTGGGCATCTTTCTGCCCGAAGTACGCCCTGTCGGGCTGAAAGCTGTTGAAGAGCTTCGCCACCACCGTTGTCACGCCTTGAAAATGTCCTTCTCGGGTCTCGCCTTCCAGATATCGGGTCAGATCTTCGACCACGACCCAGGTCTGATACCCAGGACCGTACATCTCGGTCGTGGTGGGCGTCCAAACCACATCGGCACCTTCGCTGCTGAGGAGCTCGAGGTCTCGAGCTAGGTTCGTAGGATAGATGTCGAGATCCTCAGTTGGTCCGAATTGAGCCGGGTTAACAAAGATGCTCACGCCGACGCTCGAACATTCCTGCCGGGCTTGCCGCACCAGGGACAGGTGACCTTCATGGAGGAACCCCATTGTCGGTACCAATCCGAATGGGCTGGCCATGGATTCCCTTGCGGCTCGCAGCTCGGCCACTTTCTCGACCGTCTTCATGTTTGCTTTCCTGCGATATCAACCTTGGCCCGCACCAATTTCCACAGCGACCGGTTCACTGGGGTCGGCACACCAAGCCGCTCACCTTCCCGAACAACGGCCCCATTGATCGCATCCACCTCGGTCGGAGCGCCCCTTCGAATGTCCTGAAGCATGGATGAATCGTTCTCCGCGGTTCTCCTGGCGACTCCCTCCACCTCTTGAGAGGGGTCATCATATGGAAGCTTGATGCCCTGCGCATATGCCACCTGGGCCGTTTCCAGCGCGGCCGCATTCATGAGTGACCGCGCATGCGAGCCTTCCAGCAACTCCCCGTTCCGCACCTCTAACAAGGCGGTCAGTGCATTGATTCCCGTGTTTACTACCAGTTTTCCCCATAGTAGGCTCACCAAATCTGAAGCAACATGGACCTCAAACCCACTCGTCTCCAGCAGCTCCACCAGTGGCTCCAGCCGCGGGTGCGGCGCGACATACGTCGGTCCCGAGCCCCCAGCCCGAATCGTGCCGGGTCCCAACAGCGTGGCGCCGGTTGTGGTTACTCCCAGCGCAGCGCGTTCCGGACCGATGGCTGCTTCCAACACCTCGATGTTGCCCAGGCCATTCTGCAGGGTGAGGGCCACTCCATCTGAAGCCAGGCAAGTGCCAAGCATTTTTGCCGCCATTTCAGTCTGCCAGGATTTGACCACCACCAGCGCGTTCTGAGCGCCCTCGCATTCGGATGGATCGTTCGTCGCTTTTACTTGGACTTCTATCGCCTCACCATTTTCTTGAAGCCGAATGCCGCGCTCACGCACCGCATCCAGCCCTTCCTTCCAGGAGCCTAGCAACGTCACATCCGCGTACGAAGCTAGCCGGCCCCCAAAGAGGCCGGCCATGGCGCCCGTTCCTACGATCAGGATCGACGGTTTAGTGCTCACATCAATGGGTCACGAGGGCCCGCGCCCATTCAGCCACTTTTCCAGGCGCATCCAGTCATCGTCCGGCATTTCGAC
>CAYZXF010000170.1:0-1951 GCA_964482355.1 uncultured Anaerolineaceae bacterium
TTCCTCAATGAGTTGGGCTCGTTCGGCCTCCTCGAGTGCGTCGATAACCTCATCTTCGCTAACGTCCACCGCTGCGAGCAGCGTATCGAATTCGAACTCCCGCCCGAGGATTGCAGCCTGGTTCAACACTTCTTGTGTTTCTGGAGATAACTTTCCGACGCGTGATTGGATCGCAACCTGCACGCTCTGCGGGATACCCAGCTCGCTTATATCGGGCCGATGCCAGCTTCCATCTTCGTAGTAGAGCTTGCCGCTCTCAACGAGCGCCTTGCAGACCTCCTCAATAAAGAAGGGATTGCCATCCGTTTCGCGATAGATCCCCTCCTGGAATTCGGGTGTGATCTCATCCTCGAGGAACGCGGCCAGAAGTTCACCAGTTTGGTTTAGCGTTAGCCGATTTAGCTTGAGTCGGGTGGTCTGTGGCTCCTTGCTGAGATCTAAGATCACCTCATGTAGCGAACGCGCCTCATGCAGTTCAATCTCACGATATGTGGCTAGCAATAAGATGGGCTGGCTTCCTAGCTGACGTGCCAGGTGGCGGAAAAGGTTGAGCGAGCCGCTGTCTGCCCAGTGTGCATCATCCAAATAGATTAGCAACGGGGACTGGCGGCTAAGAGCCGCAATGAATACGAAAAAACTTTCGAAAAGGCGATGTTGATCTGATTTTGGATCTTCCGCAGGATTGGGAGCTATGTCTGGATAATCCTCGCGAAATTCGGGAGCAAGCGAGAGCAAGTCGGCCATGACGTCGTCAGGCACATTGAAGCCGTTTTGTGAACTTTTTTGCAGGACCTCACGCAGGATCTGCCTGAATGGAGAGTAGGGAGGCCCGCCCTCAGCGTAGCTGGCTGAGCCCAAGACCTGTGCTCCCATGACCTCTGACTGAGTGATGATCTCTCGCATCAGACGCGTCTTCCCGACGCCGGGTTCGCCGCTAACTAACAGGATTTGGCTGTTTCCTTCAACGGCCGAATACCAGAGCTCGCGCGCCTGCTTGAACTCCGCTTCGCGCCCAATCATGCGCCCGCGCACGATCCGGTCGAGGGTGGATAGTTGCTCTTCGTCGCTCATTGGATCCAGCAGGCCCGGTTCCTGAAGTGCTTCCATGACCTGGGCAGCACTCGCTGGGCGATCCTCCGGATCCTTTTCCATCAGCTGGACGATGAGTCGATCAAGCTCGGGTGGAATGTCAGAGTCTTTGGCACGTGGGGGTACGACCGGCGCGTGCACGTGCTGCGAAATAACTGCTACCGGATCTCCGTGCTGGAAAGGCAGCTCGCCGGTGGTGAGCTCATACAACATCACGCCTAAGGCGTAAAGATCGGCGCGACCGTCGTACTCCTGGCCCAGCGCAAGCTCCGGAGCCATGTAAAACACGGTTCCCTCTATCCGGCCTTCGGTCGTCATTCGGGAGGTCATGGAACGCGCTATGCCGAAGTCCATGAGCTTGGCGATGCCTTCGGAGTCGATCAGAACGTTTTCGGGTTTGAGGTCCCGGTGGATGATGCCGCGTTCGTGCGCGTGCTCCAGCGCCATGCAGATCTGAATTGTGGTCTGGACGAGCGCATTGAGATCATCGGGTGGGTGCTCGTGCAGGCTAGCTCCTTCGATGAGTTCCATCACGATGAAGGGTGCCTTGTCCATCTCGCCTGCGTCGTAGACCGTGACGATATTCGGGTGATTAAGCTGGGCGATGGATTTGGCTTCCTTCAACAGCCGCGCTCGACCTTCTGTTTCCAGCTCGTAGCCTGTGACGAGCTTGATCGCTACCTCGCGCTCAAGGGTCGTATCGAAGGCGCGATGAACTGTACCCATGCCTCCCTGGCCGAGCTCTTCTTCCAGTCGATAGCGGTCGTTAAGCAGCGTTTGGCTCACCGATCATTTTCGTTTTGGCGAGATCGTTCGTAGACGGGTTTGAAAAAGCTAGTTCGTCGCCTGACCAAGTATAAAT
>CAYZXF010000171.1:0-2179 GCA_964482355.1 uncultured Anaerolineaceae bacterium
ACCGCGGAGCTGGGATTCAACCCCTCTATTCCGTCCGGCGTCACGGTCAATCGGACGATCTCACCGCTGATTGGATCGGGTGATTCGATGACTGCGGTGTGGTTCAGGACGGAGGGAAATGAGATGGTGTCCGCGGCGCACCAGGCATAGAGATCGTGCCCATTGGCGCGGTATCTGTGTGGTGTTGGAACTAGTGTTAGACCCCACCCGACGAGGTTGCCGTCCTCATCGAACTCGGCCCCGAGCCTCCTCGCAAGTTTGACCGCCACTCCTACGTCGAGCCCGATTGCGGACGCCAGTTCCTCGGGGGTCACCGGCTTACCATGCTGCAGAAGCTGCAGTAAGCTCATAACGACCTTGAGGATCGAAGGGGGTGCCGCCTCCCAAGACTCGACTATCGTCTTCGCCAGCTCTTCGGTTGTATATTCACGTACGGTGGTCATCGCATTTTCTCCATTGCCAGTGCCATTCTAGGCTTTTACGGGCCGCCGTTGATGTGAGTCGCCGCGCAAGTTCGCTGCGTAGCACTCCAATCGGCGACCGAATGTCACGATACGCCACCTAGCCAGCGAGTCGCTCTCGCAATCCTCTGTCTAGGTCTTTGACGTGGTTTTCGACGGGCCAGAGCGTTTCCAGAATGGACGTTGATCTGATGCATTCTTGCTCGGGCAACGATAGATAATTCTTCGATCATTTTGTCACCTTCCTTGATTGCACTTCCTTGAGTACATGCTATGCATTCTCTTTTGCCTCAATCAGCCGCGGTCGGCGATGATTTGGCACGACCGTCAGCGATGACTTTGTCAGCCAAATCCACAACGTTCCACGGGCAATACACCACATACCGCCGTCGGAAGATTAGACTGGGGATGGCCATCACTTCGCAGCCGCCGTAACTCATGATGAAGTTAAAGATCAGAGAGATGGCGACATAGAGCCCGAGTGCAATTTGAAATGGCGGTGGCCCCAATCGGAGGAGCAGCGCAACGGAAGGCGGTACTACCAGAATGAGCGTACCCACCCATGGGCTGACACGAGCGAGCAGCCTCTCGCCCAGGAAGTAGTGAGCCGCCAGGTACACTAAAAAAATAGCGGCAAAGTACAGTGCGGCCTGAGCATAAAAGCCGAGCGTCAGGTCGTTTGCGAGAAGAATCCGAATGATGCTATACAGCGGGATCATCCCGCCTAAAACAAGGCGTCCCACCCGTCCGATTGGGCCCGCATCCAAACCTAGAACGAAGTTCGATTTAGCTTCATTTGTTTGTGCCATTATGGTTTCTCCTTTTCGTCAAATGTGACGGTTTCAAATCAAATTTACTCCGGCGCAGCGGTATCGTCATCGGCCGAAGGTCAAATCTAAGGGTCATAGTTGGGTCACCGTGTAAGTGTTGTCCCCATCTCGTTTTGGTACATTCCCCGCGAGTTCGTAATAAAGAATGTCTGGAAGCCATGAAAGCAAAACCGCCAGGGACCAGGCTGCAATCCGAACAACCTGGTCCCTGTCGAATACCTGTAAGAACGTTGTAGCCTTAATCATTTTTGACAATTCGCCTAGAGCATCTCGGTTCTGGCCGAGTGACTCATGAGCCAAACCAGGGTCGTTCCGGTGATCACTCCAGCAATGGCTCCGCCCACGACGCTTCCGGGGCCCTGGCCGAGTGCTACCGCCACCGCTTCCCCAATTCCCCAGCCTAATGCGCTCGCGACGACCCACCAGCCGGTCCGTGAGAGGTGCTGGCCCAGGAAACGGGATTGAAAGAATCCTCCCGTAGTTCCCATTACGAGACCTGCTGCAGCTCCACCCGCAATCAGTCCGAATGCCCCGCCGACAAGCCCCGAGACACCGCCCATGATTGCCCCGCCAAATGCGAAGCAGACGACCAGCGTGCTGAGGCCTGCGAGGGCGACCCAGCCGGCTTGCGCCATGTACTGCCGCAGGATCATCCACTGAAAGAATCCCACCACGGCTCCGGTGACGATAAATCCAAGCGTGGGGCTGACCAGGGATCCAACTGCCCCTCCGATGGCAAAACCGACGATGCTCGCCAGCACCCACTCCAACCAGAGAATCAGCCCTGCGTATGAGGTGCCTGTGCTAGCGTTGTAGCTCTGTACTTGGTTCGACATTTTCCTTCTCCTTCTGCTTCGACTTCATCGAATGCTAAGGTTCGTTCTAGTG
>CAYZXF010000172.1:0-8597 GCA_964482355.1 uncultured Anaerolineaceae bacterium
ATGAACAGCAACAGATCCGCGCCGTCCAGCCACAGCAGATAAGGCGGCGACGCATGCCAAAAATCCTCGCAGATGAGCACACCTAATCGGCCAAGCGGGGTGTCAAATGCCCGGATGGAGTCGCCCCAGGCAAAGAAACGGCCTTCATCGAACAAGCCATAGGTCGGAAGATAGACCTTCTGATGCACATGCAGGATCTCACCCTTTGAAAGATAGGCGGCCGAGTTGAAGAACCGATTTCGGCTGTCTAACTGGACGAAGCCTGCTAACACGTCTACATTCTGACTGGCCTCCAGCAATGCTTTGAACATCGGATCTTCGGCGCTGGCGGGGCGTGCAACAGCTGAAGTGAGATCCTGCAAGGCGTATCCAGTGAGCGAAAGCTCGGGAAAGACCACCAGATCTGCTTTGGCTTGAACCGCCTCGTCGATTTTGGCCAGATGCTTCTCGAGGTTGGCGTCCAGATCCCCCAGCACCGTATCGATCTGCGCGATAGCGAGCCTAATCATTTTCCGAGGTTGACCACCAGTGCGATCAGGCCTAGCGAGAGAACTGCGGCCGATCCCAGTCCGTCCCAACGTATTCCTGCCAATGCCGGCATGGGGTCACCGCGTGTAAACGATAAGCCCAACGCGATCAAAGCCACAAAAGAGAGTGACAGGGCGGCAAGCAGGCCGGGACGCAGATCCAGGTGGGAAAGCCAATACAGTATGCCGACCACGATAAGTGAAAGCAGTCCCCCCAGGGCTTGCGTGGGCCAGCGTGGAGCAATGTTTCCAATCATGTCGGGAGCAGGTGGGGTGAGTAGCCCGGGAGCGGTCTTGAAACCGTACGCACAGCGATCGATGAGACATCCGAGCCAGGCGGCCGAAGCAACAATTGCGGCCGGGATAGCCAGTTCATCCAGAAGGCTCCAAAATGGACCCCGAGTGAGCAAGATGTACACCGCTAAACCAATCAGGGCTCCAAAGGCCGCCGCTGCCCAACTCAAACCCCCTTGCCAGAAGTAGAGGGCTTCTTCCGGCCGTTGGCTAAAGTAGGTCCAGTGGGTCGCTACATACCCGATCCGGCCTCCAAGCAGCCCTGCCATTAAGGCGATCAGACCCGCATCAATGCGAGTGGTTGGTTCGCTTTCCCGCTGAGTTGCCTGAAGTCCGAGCCACAGCAGGGAAATCAACGCGCCGATGGCCAAGACCCATGGGTAGGCGTTGTTCACACGCAAATCCAGCGGCCCTGAAAAGTCTACCATTTTCGACCGCTGTATAATCCGGATTGAATGTGGCTGATACTCAGATCGCTCCCGTAACCAACAAATCTGAACTCGAAGAGTTCATTACCTTTCCCTGGAAGGTCTACAAAGACAATCCGTATTGGGTGCCGCCTTTGCTCTCAGAGCGCAGGAGTTTTTTCGACCCCGAGAAAAACCCCTTTTTCGAGCACGCGAAAGCCCAATTCTTTGTCGCGCGCCGGAATGGCGACGTTATTGGCACCATCGGCGCCCATTCCAACTACCTGTACAACGAAATTCACAACGACAACACTGGCTTTTTCGGGTTTTTCGAAGTGTTGGATGATCCGGACACGGCGGCCGCGCTACTAGAAACCGCTGAACGTTGGGCAAGAGAGGCGGGTCACGACCAGATTCTCGGCCCGATGCAATTTTCGACCAACGATGAACTCGGCCTGCTGGTGGACGCGTTTGACGACGCGCCGAGGATCTTGATGACCTATAACCCAGCTCGATATCAGGGCTACATCGAAAGCTCCGGATATGAGAAAGCCATGGATCTGTTGGCTTACCGTATCGGCATTCGCGAACTTTATGAGAACATGCCGGAGAAGATCAGCCGCGTGGGCGAGAAGATCTTGAAGCGATGGAAATTGGAGATCCGCCCCATCAACATGAAGGATTTCGACACCGAAGTCGAGCTTCTGCTCAGCGTTTATAACCAGGCTTGGGAGCCCAACTGGGCCGCGGTGCCCATGACAGAGCATGAGGCCGAAAAATTGGCCGAAGACATAAAACCGTTGGTTGATCCTGATCTGGCCTTGATAATCGAGAAGGACGGCCAGGCGGTCGCATTCGCGCTCGCCTTGCCAGATCTCAACCAGCCATTGCTTAAGGCTTACCCAAAGCCCGGCTTTCCAGAGCCGCTTACCCTGCTAAAGCTGCTGTGGCACTGGAAAGCCCGCGGCAACATCAAGTGGGTGAGAGCATGGGGCGTGGGCGTGCTGCCGGAATTCCAGGGGCAGGGACTGGAATCCATCATCTTTCTTAAGCTGTCAGAGGCCACCTATCGCAAAGGTTTCGAGCTGAGCGAGATGAGCTGGATCCTCGAGAACAACGACAAAGTTCGAAAAAGCATTCAATTGCTCGGGGGCGAACTCTACAAGACCTATCGGATTTATCAGAAATCCCTTTAGTGCGCACCCTCCCCATTCAATCTGCCACCTGGCGGGACCTGAGGCCGATTGCTGTTCTCGAAAAGGCTTGCTTTGGCCGAGACTCATGGCCCTGGCCAGAACTTCTGGTAGCGCTGACCTTCCCCGGCACAATCCGGCTGAAATCCGAGCTGGAGGGCCAGATGGTGGGGTTTGCAATTGGAGACCGCAGGGGCCGACGCGATCTGGGCTGGGTGGCCTCCATTGGAGTGCATCCTGATTATCGGCGTAAGGGATTTGGTCGTCAGTTGCTTGCAGCATGTGAGCAGGGGCTTGAGACGCACAGAGTGCGCCTCTCGCTCCGTAAATCCAATGAGGCTGCGTTAGAGCTGTACCTCCAGGTCGGGTATTCGCATGTCGATCTCTGGCCGAAGTACTATCGGGACGGCGAAGATGCGCTTGTAATGGAGAGAATCGTCACGACCTAAGGCGCAATGTACTCTGGTAAAATGCGGCCTTCAGGGCGTCGAGCAACTCGGCGCCCTAGCTTTGCAGAAGGGAACATAGAGAAACATGGAAGTAATGCTGCTTAAAGACGTATACAAATTGGGCCGGGCCGGGGAAGTGAAGCGAGTCGCGAACGGCTATGGCCGCAATTTTCTTATCCCCCAGGGCATGGCGACGATGGCAACTCCGGGAGCCTTGACGCAATCTGGCCGAATCATGGCCTCGGCAGAAGAAGAGCGGGCACGCCTCAACCAGGAGCTGACCGCGGTGTACGAGCAGCTCAATGATCTCCAGCTCAATTTTCCGGTAAAAGCGGGCGAAACTGGAAAGCTCTACGGCTCAGTGACCACTCAAATGATCAGCGAAGCCATCATGGAGCTCAAAGGTATTGAAGTCGACCGAATGCAGATCGTCAGCGAACCGATCCGATCGCTCGGTGTTCACCCAGTGAAGGCCAGGCTGACCGTGGATCTGATTGCCGAGCTCGCGATCGTCGTGCATCGAGAAGAACTGCCACCCGAGTCGGCCTTCGAACAGGTGGTCGAAGAGGTCGAAGATACCGAGGAGTTTGCCGATCTCCAGGCCGAACTTGAAGCAGAAGAAGCCGAGGCGGAAGCCGCGGCGGAAGCTGAAGAGTCTGAGCAGGCCGAAGAAGGAGGCGAGCAGCCTGAGCAGAAAGAGCAGGCCGAAGGGGGAGACGAGCAGCCTGAGAAGGTAGAGCAGGCAGCAGAGCAAAGCGAGCAGTCTAGTATGGATGCGCTCTTCGATGAAATTGCACGGGGCGGGAAGCTTGAGGATGAAAGCGGTGATGATAAGACCGCACCAGAGGAGGAAGCAGAGAAGTCCTAGCTCCTGGGGGTCAGACAGGAAGCATGGAAGAAATCGCAAAGACTCTCAAGGAAGCCAGGCACCGCCTCGGCCTGACCCTCGAAGAAGCCGAACGTTCTACACGCATTCGTACCCACTATCTTGAGGCACTTGAGAAGGGCGAGCTTCAATCCATCCCTTCGCAGGTTCAAGCTCGGGGTTTCCTCAAGAACTACTCCGAATACCTCGGGCTAGACTCCGGACCCATCCTCCAACGCTATTCAGAAGTCGTTCACTCTCAGCGAACCCTTCCCTTGCGAAGAGTTCGTCAAGACGATCAGGCCACCCGCCCCTCGGTAGCGGTGAGAAGGCGCAGAATTTCGGCCGATCTTGTGATCGCAGGGGTCATCACCATTGCGGTACTGGCAGTCCTGGTCTGGGGAATTGGCCTGGTGGCCAGTTCGCTGCGCGGCCAACCACAAGCAGAATCTGCCTTCTTGATTCCCACCTTCACCCCGACTGCAGAAGGCGAGACACCCGGCTCCGAGCAGGCGCTGCTCGCTGTGGCGCAGACTCCAACCCCTCCCTCCATCGAGATACCGCCGGGCCTGACCAATGCACTCGACCTTCGATTGCTAATCGAGCGAAGATCGTGGATCAATGTGGAGGTTGACGGGGAGGTTAAGGAGAGCCGGCGCGCAGCACCAGGAGAGCTGCTCGAGTTTCAGGGCGAGCAGCTGATTAAGGTGACCACCGCCAATGGAGGCGGAGTTCGGGTCTTCTTCAGAGGAGATGATCAGGGTCTGCTGGGTGAGCTAAATGAAATCGTAACCCGTCTCTGGGTGCGATCGGGGGCGATCACGCCTACACCGAGTGCGACGCCCAATCCGAGCGGCTAGATACAGGGACACCATAACAAGAAAAAAGGGCGGGGCACTTAGTGCACCGCCCTTTCAGATTCAAGGAAAGTCGGTTGTTAGCTGCTGCCGTCGTCATCTGTCACTTCGCGAAACTCCCCATCCACAACAGACTCCAACCGGTCAATGTGTTCCTGGACGATCTCGGGCGGACACATCTCGATGAAAAAGTAGGCCGAAGCCCACAGGATGGCGACGTCGTCAACCGGCCCGGGGATATCAAATGGCGAGATGAGATAGATCACCGCGCCGATCGGGATCACCTTGAGCAGCGGGTTGATGCGCCGATCTAGCATGAGCCGGAAAATCAGCTTAACTCGAAAGGAGACTTTCTCAAAAAAGCTCCCTTCACTCGGGATAATTGGGCCTTCAGACATTGTGGTGTCGATTATACCGCCGGGTGGAGAGGCCTGCGTGATAAAATCGCTTCGCTCCAGAAGACAGGGATTAGCACCGTTTTGCTCCATACTCTGCCTGGACAAGAAATTCGCATCGATGTTCATGAGCAACAAATGATCACGGATACCCTTTCGCGACCGCTTCACGATATGCGCATCTCAGTTACGGATCGCTGCAATTTTCGATGCGTCTACTGCATGCCAAAGGAGATCTTCGGCAGGGATTTTCAGTTCCTGAGCCGTGAGCAACTCCTGACGTTCGAAGAAATCCATGCGCTTGCCCGCGCCTTCCACGAGATCGGGGTTCGCAAGATTCGGCTCACGGGCGGTGAGCCGCTGGTGAGAAAGCAAATTGAGCAGTTGGTTAGCATGCTGTCGACTTTGCCCGACACGGATCTGACCATGACCACCAACGGCATCTTGCTTCCATCTGCTGCCGAAAAGCTCAAATCGGCCGGCCTGAAGCGAGTCACGATCAGCCTGGATTCGCTTGACAACGACGTATTTCAAGCCATGAACGACGTAGGCGCCAGCGTGCAGGATGTGCTGCTCGGAGTAGAAGCTGCGGAACGAGCCGGGCTCCATCCCATCAAAATCAACATGGTTGTCAAACGCGGCGCAAATGAAACCAGCGTGCTGCCGATGGCTCGCTACTTTAAGGAGCGAGGCCACATCTTGCGCTTTATCGAATACATGGATGTCGGCAATACAAACGGTTGGCGCCTGGATGATGTTGTGCCTGCAGCAGAAATCGTCGAGATCATCGGCACAGAAATGGCTCTCGAGCCGGCCGAAGCTAACTATCGTGGCGAAGTAGCCAATCGATATCGCTATGCCGATGGAGAAGGCGAGATCGGTCTTATTGCCTCGGTAACTCAGCCCTTCTGCCAGGACTGCACACGGGTTCGATTGTCTGCGGATGGCAAGCTTTACACATGCCTATTTGCGGTGGAGGGACACGACCTGCGCCAGGCTGTGCGCTCCGGTGCCTCCCACGAGGACCTAATCGATACGATTTCTTCAATTTGGACTCGCCGCATCGATCGCTACTCAGAGCTTCGCTCAGCAGCGACCGAAGAACTGCAGAAGGTCGAGATGTCGTACATCGGCGGCTAACAGTGAGTACTCCCGACTAAAAAGCATGAGCTGGCCAGAGGGCCAGCTCTTTCTTCTTGCGCCTGGAACGAGAAGAAGGCGAGCACAAATCCAAATCAAGCAGTGCGAAGTTCCTGCTTGTTGTATCCTTGAGCGCTTCACATGAATGGATTTTTTAAACGCTGGCAGTTCTGGCTGGGAATTGCAATCAGTGCGCTGTTCCTCTGGCTTGCGCTCCGGGGCCTGCGCCTTGCTGATGTCTGGCAGGCGATCCGGGAAGCGCAGTATCTATGGTTAATACCCGGACTGGCGGCCTACTGGATCGGGGTATGGGTTCGATCGTGGCGCTGGACCTACTTGCTGCGGCCGCTCAAGCAAATTTCCACTCGCACAGCATTCCCAATCGTTGTCATCGGCTACATGGGAAACAACATCCTTCCGGCTCGCACCGGTGAGCTGCTCCGCGCATATGTACTGCGCCGCAGCGAAAAAGTCCCAATCAGTGGCTCGCTGGCGACGATCGTGCTCGAGCGCGCTTTCGACGGCGTGATCATGCTCTCATTTGTAGTGATCAACCTTCCCGAGCTTGCTCGAGTGAGCGTCGATTCCGGCCTGGTCGGCAATCTCTACAACCTGGCGATTCTGGGTGTCATCGGGTTTCTCATGGCGGTGGTATTGCTCATCTTTATGGCCGTCTATCCGAAGCGGACCGAGGCTGCGTTTGAGTGGGTGAATCAACGTTTGGTTCCGACAAGGTTCAGACAGCAAGTTACCCAATTCAGCCTTCGCTTTCTCGAGGGCCTGGGAGCGCTCCGCTCGCCTCGAAATCTGTTCATGGTATTGGTCACTTCGGTCTTGATCTGGCTGCTCGAAACCGTCAAATACTGGTACCTCATGCAGGCTTTTCCCTTCGAAGTAAGCTTCTTCGCCTTGATGTTGATGAACGGGGTCGTAAATCTGGCAACCACGCTTCCCTCCGCTCCTGGTTATATCGGCACCTTTGATGCGCCAGGTATCGCGGTATTGACTGCATACGGCGTCGACCCCACTGTCGCAACGGCGTATACGCTCGTGCTGCATGCCGCACTGTGGCTTCCGATCACGCTACTGGGCCTCTATTACATGCTTCGGGAGGGGATCAGCTGGAAGAATGTGCGAGCGGAGGCAACCTCTACTTGATTCAGCAGGCAAAAAATACGCAGATCTACCCATGAAACGAGTAGCGATTGTTGGAGCCGGAGCGGGTGGCCTGGCGGCCGCCTATGATCTGGTGCGCGCTGGCCACCAGGTCACCATTTTCGAGGCTGACGATCACGTGGGTGGCCTCGCCGCCGGCTTCAGCCAGCCAAATTGGGATTGGTCGGTCGAGCGCTTCTATCACCACTGGTTCGCCTCCGACAAACACATATTAGGATTGATTGACGAGCTGGGATGGAGCGATCGGGTGATATTTCCGCGCCCGGTGACAGTGGTCTTTCACGATGAGCAGTTCTATCCGCTTGATTCACCTCTGGCGGTGCTCCAATTCCCTGGTATTCCGTTTCTGGATCGGCTGAGAGTCGGTGTAGTTGTGGCCTATCTCCGCTACATCGCCAGATGGGAGCCTCTTGAGCGGGTTACCGCCCACGAATGGCTCTCAAGCCGAGTTGGAGAACGCGCCTACAGCTCCCTCTGGGAGCCTCTGCTGATCGGAAAGTTTGGCCCGCATTACAAAGATGTCAACATGGCCTGGTTTTGGGCACGCATCAAAGCGCGCACGCCGCGACTGGGTACCTACAAGGGTGGATTTCAAGCCTTCATGGATGACCTGGCAGATCAGGTCCGGTCACACGGAGGCGATATACGGCTGAAAACCCCCGTAGCGGAAATCAAAGCTGTGGAAGATCAGCAACTCGAGCTTCGTGTGGACGGTGCGCCGCAAACGTTCGATGCTTGCCTGGTTACGACTTCGCCCGGCCTTCTCGCCAGGTTGGCACGTGGATTGCCGGAACCTTATTTGCGAGGTCTGAATCACATGAAGTCCATGGGGGCAGTTGTCATGATCTTGTCATTAAACCATCGCCTCTCAGAGCAAGGGCACTACTGGCACAATCTTCCCAAAACTGCCGGATTTCCGTTCCTCTCGCTGGTCGAACACACGAATTTCGTGTCTAGCGAGCATTTTGGCGGTGAGCATATCGTTTATTGCGGAGATTATTTGGATCCCGACCATGAATATTTCAAGCTCTCCAAATCTGAGCTGCTGGAACGGTTCATTCCGACCCTCGCCCGGATTAATCCGAACTTTGTGCCGGAATGGATCAATGCCAGCTGGCTGTTTCGCACTCCGTATGCCCAGCCGGTTCCGCCCATCAACCACTCGCAATCGATCCCAGACCTTCAAACACCGGTGCCCGGCCTTTGGTTTGCCAGCATGAGCCAGGTGTACCCCTGGGATCGGGGCACAAATTTTGCGGTCGAAATCGGCCGTCTGGCCGCAGCCCGGATTAAC
>CAYZXF010000173.1:0-1528 GCA_964482355.1 uncultured Anaerolineaceae bacterium
CTATTCCCCGTTTGTGGTGCTAGACCCCCCGGGGGCATTCCTCCCAATCATCGAACCGCCTGCCACTGCCACGCCGCGCGTCACTCCCACCATCGATCCAACCCTCGCTGCGCAATTCAACCTGTCCGATGTAACGGCCACTCGTTTGCCGACGTTTACCGCTGCGCCGCCGCTCATTCAGCCCACAATCGCGGCGCCTGAGCTCAACTCTGGCACAGGCATTCCGCCGGTTCTGACCATCGCGGGGCTGGTGCTCATTGGCACCTTTGGGATCCTGATTTCTGTGTTGCGAGGAAATTGACTCCCGCTTATCCCTCGCGCATAGCCAAATTTTGCGATGCTGCGACTCTGAGATGTAGGTCCTGGGCAGAAAGAGAATGAGCAGGCGCTAATGTGGTTGCCGGCAGGCGAGGAATGAACAGGCGCTAAAGCGGATGTCGGCCGGTGAAGCCGGCGTCGATATCATGCCAGAATGCGAGCTCTGGCTCGCCATACTCCCAGCACAAGAAGACCATTCGACCTTCACGCTCGGACGGAAAGTCGAGCAGGCAGCGATCAAGGTCCTTGATCAGCACACCCGATTCCTGGATATGTTTAACTTGCACATTGACGCGGCTCATCAAGCTTAAGAGTTCCCCGGTTGCCTGACTTCCACCGTTTCCTAACGCCTTCTCAAGCCCCGATTCGAGTTCCGGCCGAAGCTCCACGATCCGTTTGCGAATGTTCATGAGCTCTTCGATGGTTGGAAGGAGTTCCGCCAGAAGGGCTCTTGCTTCGTCTTCGGTGAAGTGATGGTCAAATCGGTCCATGATGAAAAAAGAGCAGGTCGCGGTGGCGACCTGCTCAAGATTTCACTTAGAGGGGGTGTGCGCTAGCAGCTATCCCCTGTGGACGAATGGGCATGTGATGTTTCCTCGGTCCGGAACGAATGGCCGCATCCGCAGGAAGAAACCGCCTGTGGGTTTTCGATCTTGAACCCGCCCGACATTAAATCATCCACATAGTCAATGGTCGTGCCCGATAGGTAGGTCATAGAATCCGGGTCCACGACGACCTGTACGTCATCAAACTGAAATCGGACGTCGGTCTCGCGTGCCTCAGGTTCCAGGCCCATGCCGTACTGCATACCGGAGCACCCGCCGCCGGAAACGAACACCCGCAGCGAATAGCCATCAACATCCTTCTCCCGAAGAAGCGATCGAACTCTCTTGATCGCCCCCGGAGTTAAATTAATCTCGGTGGTCTGCTCTACGATCTCTGTTAGTGGGAAATCAAGTGTCGCCATATATCACCCTTTCGATATTTGTGAACTGGCCTAAGTTTATCAACCTTCGGTCCCAGAGTCAATTTATCCACAGGTCCTGGACCATGCCCAGGAGGTACAACGATCCTATCTCCTCGTCCAGCGCAGCTCTGGTATCAAGCTTACATAAGTGCTACAAACGGTAATATTGCCGGGTCCACCGCGGTTCTTTCCGAACGCGACACTTCCATATTGATGCCTCAAAACCCGACTTCTTGACCCTGT
>CAYZXF010000174.1:0-2784 GCA_964482355.1 uncultured Anaerolineaceae bacterium
TCAGGCTGTTCTCCGATGGGGCAGTTGCCATTCGTGACGGCGAAATCATTGCTGTCGGTCCCATAGAAGACATTCTGGCGGAATACGAAGCAAAAACCGTCCACGATTGCGGCGGCAAAGCCATGATTCCAGGCCTTATCAATGCCCACACTCACGCGGCCATGACGCTGCTTCGAGGGTTAGCTGACGATCGGCGGCTGGACGTTTGGCTACTTGGTTACGTGATGCCTGTCGAACGCGAATTCGTAACTCCCGACTTTTGTCGTCTGGGCACGCTGATCGCGTGCGCCGAAATGATTCGGGGCGGCACCACATGTTTCGCAGATATGTACTACTTTGAAGACACCGTGGCAGAGGCGGTGGAGGAGGCCGGGATGCGCGGAGTTCTCGGCCAATCGGTGCTTAAATTCCCTTCGCCCGATGCCGAATCCTTCGAGGATTCGCTTGCGTATTCCCGCGATTTCCTCCAGCGATGGCAAGATCATCCACTTGTCATTCCGTCCATCGCTCCGCATGCTCCGTACAGCTGCACGGAGGAAATCCTTCAGGCATGCACCGAGTTAGCGATCGAATTCGATGCGCTCCTGCAAATCCACATCTCGGAGACCCGCCAGGAAGTGGAAAATTGGCGGAAAACTTATGGCATGCCCGTTGTTCCCTGGATCAAGAAACTTGGCTTATTGGAAGCCAATGTTCTGGCTGCACACTGCACACACATTGATGAGGGAGAAATTCACTCGCTGCAAAATGCAGGTGCTGGCGTATCACATAATCCATCCGGCAATCAGAAACTCGCTTCTGGCTTTGCTCCCGTGAAAGAGATGCTGGATGGCGGGCTTCATGTCGGGATCGGGACGGATGGCCCAGCCTCCAACAACGATTTGGACATGTTCGAAGAGATGAGGATGGCAAGTTTTGCACCCAAAGCAGTCTCGGAAGATCCGACGGCCGTTCCTGCCTGGCAAACCCTTGCCATGGCCACCAAAATGGGTGCTAAGGCACTCCACGTTGATCACTTGGTTGGCTCTTTGGAAGTGGGAAAGCGCGCGGATGTCGTTCTGGTCGATCTCAATACCATTCATGCGACGCCGCAATTCACACATGACCCGTTGGAGATTTACTCGCGAATCGTGTATGCCGCGAAATCGACCGATGTCACCGATGTCATGGTGGAAGGAAAATGGGTGCTGCAGGAAGGTTCGCTTATGACCCTCGAACCTCAAAAGCTGATGAAATCGTCATCTGAAAGTGCTGCGCTAATCTCGGCTTTCTTGATAGAGCGCGAGGATTCGGTCCTGTCCAAGCTCGTTGCAATCGGCGGAGCGGAGCAAGAGGAAAGCTATGAAGTGCAGATCAAGGTTCGCCTATCAGATCCTGAGACTCTGATTGAAAAAATCGAATCCGAACCCATCGAAATTGAGCGTTCCGTTCGCTATTGGGAATTCGATACCTATTACACATTCTATGATCCGAGCCAGGGACGTTTGAGATACAGAGAAGATGAATTCGTCGATCTAGATGCGAAAGTCTCTAGCGTGCGCGAGCGGTTGACCCTGATAGGTCCCGCGGCTGAGCACGAATACCCGGGTTCGGTTCTACTCTCGCGCTCTCGGTTCATCGCACCCGCGACACATAGTGAACGCTTCTACCGCGAATACTTCGACCCCAGCCATGAGTTCCGTATTCACAAAGATCGTCTGCGCTGGTTGGTTCGCTTTAAGGACAATGAGTTTTTCATCAATATTGACAAACTCATTCAACCTGCGACCGATGGTCATTTTCTCGAAATCAAGGCCCGTACCTGGTCTCGGTCAGATGCGGAGGAGAAAGCCGGGCTGATTCTAGAATTGCTCGAAACCCTCGGCCTTCAGGATGCGGAAGAAGTCAGGGAGGAGTACCCGGATCTCGTCTATGAGATCGCGCAGTAAAGTCCGATCCATTTGCTCACAATAACGAAGGCGCCCCACGAGGCGCCTTTTCAATTTTCGAGCTGCAGCCGGAAGCTAATCGTCCGATTTCCTCAATCGCTGCTGCCACTCATACAGGAAATTAAGTGCTTCTAGAGGCGTGAGCTCATCGATCGAGAGCGACTCGAGATCGTCGAGTATTGGATTGCCGCCGGAGAAAAGCGGCAGCTGTGACGAAGGCGATCCACGACCGTCATCTCCCTGCTCCTCCAGTTCAAGCAACATTTCCTGAGCGCGCTGAATAACGCCCCGCGGCAAGCCTGCCAATTCGGCTACGTGAATACCGTACGATTTATCTGCTCCGCCTGGAACGATTTTGTGCAGGAACACGACCTTTCCTCGCTCCTCGCTCACCGCGACGTTGTAATTGCGCACCCCAGGTAAGCTGTCGGCCAACTTGGTCAACTCGTTGTAGTGAGTTGCCACGAAGGCGCGGGAACGTAAGCGCGGATGGCTGTGGATGAACTCAACCACCGCCCACGCGATCGACAGCCCGTCGTAGGTGCTTGTTCCGCGGCCGATCTCATCCAAGATCAGCAGGCTCCGATCGGTGGCATTGTGCAGCAGATTGGCAGTTTCGAGCATTTCGACCATGAAGGTCGACTGGCCGGCATGGATTTCATCCTGTGCGCCGATACGAGAAAAGATGCGGTCTGCCACGCCGATCTTCGCCGACTCCGCAGGCACGAAGCTCCCGATCTGAGCCATCAGCACGATCAGCGCAACCTGACGAAGATAAGTGGATTTCCCGGACATATTGGGCCCGGTGATGACTCGCACGCGCTCGCCCTCTTCCAGCACGGAGTCGTTTGGCACA
>CAYZXF010000175.1:0-8140 GCA_964482355.1 uncultured Anaerolineaceae bacterium
GCCAGAACCGAGCCCGGAACTCGATACGGTCCGCTCATCGTGCGATCTGATTGAGCGGCAAGCGACAGGAACACGCCTCTAATCTGAGGTCGCCGCGCGTCAACGCTCCGTTGTACTGAGCTCCATCCCCAGCGGAAGTCCATCCGTCCAGGTCATACGGCAAGGGGCCGTCGGCTGGGATCCACTCGCCGTTGAATTTCCGAGATAAGTGAACGTGAGTCCCGCTCGATACGCCTCCCTCGCAGGATGGGTGCCCGATCCGGTCTCCCTTCTTCAGGGTCGTGCCGGCCGCCACCCGTTCTCGAGACTCAACGTGCATGTATTGAATGGCCCAACCGGTGCCCTCAAATCCATCTCCATCCAGATCCTGAATTACTTCTCCATCTGAAGCGCGAGTAATCAGACCATCCGCGATCGCCACTACCCACTCGTTGGAGAAAACGCACCCCAACGCATTTCCAGGCGGAGCGAAGTCCAGCGCCGACCAGGCCGCCCAGCGCCCCCACCCAGCATGTGGGCCGCCAGTGAACGACCAAACCTTGCCCGGTTCAAACGGAAGCTGGAACTCCGGCTGCTCGAGAGACTGGGGGACCACAGTGCGCTGAGGCTCCGCGAACGGGTTGCCAAAGAGGATTTCATAGACCTTATAGAATCCGTCTTCTCCAATAACCATGCGCCATGCATCTGGTGCATACAGCTGTCCAAAGAGCCACTGAACGGCTGCAGTACCGGCATTGATCCCCGGCCCGGGTGGGTTCACCGAGCCATCGATAAGCACATACGGTCCTGCCCATCCAGCCCTCCACTGGTAGTAGCCGCGATTGAGTTGGTCAGCTACCCAGGACAGCTGGCTGTGAAGCCCCTCAAAACCAAACCGTTCGTAGCCCAACTCATAGGTGAGGCGGTCCGGAGCGCGTTCCGGCATCGTGAGCCATCCGCCCTGGTATTCAAGGATCGCCAGCAGGAGCCTCGGGTTCACTGAGTATTTCGCGGCCACTTCTTCCACGATCTGCGCCCCTGAAAGTTCCACTCCATCCACGAACTCGGAGTAGCGATTGAGTGCGCCGTTCCAGGCTCGAATAAGTTCTGTGGCAGAAAATCCCAGCGCGCTCTCGCCGTTGACAAGTTCCGCGTTGGGGATGATCTTGAAGCTCGGTGATGGGGCCTGAGGCAGCGGAGTGGGCATATGTAGAACCTGACCGACTCCGAGGTAATTTGCATTTGGCAACCCATTCTCGACCAGGATCTGATTTGCACTAACCCCCATGCGCCCGGCAATGCCATTTAAGGAGTCGCCGTACTGCACCGTGTACCACTCGGGGATGTCCTCGCGGGATGGCGGTTCGCGTATTGGATCCGGTGTGGGCGTATAAACTGGAGGCATATCTTGCTCTATTTCACTTTCGGTGTCTGCAGACGACTTAATGCCAGAACTTCCGGGGCTACCCGATAGCTCGAGCCCCAGGAATTCAAGCGGTTGGTCTCCGCGCGAACATGCCAGAACGGCAATCATCAGCACAAGGAGCAGCAGCCGCGGCTTTACTGCGTCACGGTTATTCATACTGAATAAGCATTGGAGTGGACTTCACACCCTGACAGCGGGCAATATCTGTGCCAGCGGGGTCCCTCCGGCTGTTTGTTTTCCAGGGTTCCCACCCTGGTGCTTGACCGTTTGAGCGGCCATTGGCCTCGGCAGTGCCAGCACAGACTCTGGCACGGATTCGATGAAATGCAAGTGGGGGAAATGGTGAAGGAGGCTTGTTTTGAGGCTGGGATGCGTTCGCTTATGAAATTTCCTGGACAAGGACTATCCAGGCAGAATCCAGAAATTCAGCTGCCTACAGCCATTTTTCCAGGACAAATGCCGGCTCACTCACTTCACGCAGCCTTCCCAGGTGATCAAGATAGGACCAATCTCCAGAATCTTCTGTGAACACCGCATACCCCGCGCGCTCATAGAGTCGGCGGGCCGCGACGTTTCGCTTGCCTACAGATATGACCGCTCGCAGAAATCCCCGCGAGACCAGGTTTTGCTCTGCCTCATGAAGCAGCTGGCTGCCTACACCGCGATTGCGGAACAATGACTTTACGCGAAAGGCGTACAGATACCCGGAGGAGACCCCCTCCGTTGAAAAATTGGCTCGCGTCGTGAGCTGCATGAATATTTGCCCGACTAGCTGCTCATCAATTTCGGCAAGTAGAAGAATGCGCCGTCCATTCTGTGCCTCTTCGACTGCGCGCTGAAATAGGCGGCGATAATGCACATATTTCCCCTCCCACTCCAGTGCTTTGAGATCATCGGAAGTGGCGAACCGAATTCCCAACGGTTCGTCGCTGTCGTAGGAAGGCCCTTCGAGCGTTCGCTCGACCTTATCCATCTTTGGTAGCCTCGCTCACAAGCATTGCCGCCATTTGCTGCTCATCTTCTGCGGAGTCGAGCTCCCCATCCAGCCAGGCGGCTCGCAAGGTTCCCAGAATATTCTTGAAGGCTGGCCCCGGCGCCAATCCAAGTTCACGAAGGCGATCGCCATCGACCGTGGCATGCACCCAGCGCCAGTCTGAGAGATAGCTATCAATAATTGCTTGACCAGCTTGTTGATCCAAGAGAGCCAGCCAGGTAGCGACCAGTGCAGCTTCTGGGATCGCGTCCAGACATGCCAGCCACTCGCTTGGCGATCGATCCTGGGTGAGGTCACATTTTTGGCGGCCGGCCCCTACGATACTCGCGGCCTCACCCTGACTCATGTGCAGCCGCTCGCAAATTGCTGAAGCCTCGCTCGCCGGAAGGCGGTATGCCCACAAAGCGAAGAACAATTCGTATAGAGTTGGTTCCCGATCGAGTTTCCATGAAGCCGAAGGCGAGAATTCGCGAGCGGCCACGGTGCGCGTTTCGATCCAGTCGTCCCAATCGAGGGCCGGATGTATTGCCTGGAGCAATCCCAGCGCCTTCAACCGACGCATGATCGAGCCAACGTTCGCTTCCTTTAATATGGAAGTTAGTTCGCTCCGAATTCGCTCACCACTAACGTTTTCAAGCAGGGGCAGTGCTCGATCAAGCAGCTCCATCGTTCGAGATTCAATTGAAAACCCCAGTCGCTGTTCGAGTCGAACCGCGCGCAGCATTCGGGTTGGATCATCGACAAAGCTCAACGAATGCAGGACCCGGATCTGCTTTCTGCGAATATCTTTGCCACCACCCCACGGATCTAGCAATTGCCCGTAGTGGTGGCCATCAAGCCGCAGGGCGAGCGTATTGATGCTGAAGTCGCGGCGGTGAAGGTCCAGCTTTATGCTCCCCTCGGTGACGGAAGGTAGTGCCGTGGGATGGGAGTAGAACTCGGTCCGCGCAGAAACAAAATCGATCGTCTCCGGTAATTCAGCCCCCTCAAGGTCTAGCGCACCCTTCAAACCGATATGTTCCACATCCAGTTGCCATTTTGCGGTGCCAAATCGGCGATGGCTGTAATGTTTCCCCCAAACTTTGACGTCAGCGATTCGCCTAAGGCGATAGCGTCGCCTTCCACGACCAGGTCGAAGTCGATGCTGGGCGTCCCGAGTGTCAAATCTCGTACAAACCCGCCAACGATATATAAGGCCACGTTGGACGCTTCTGACTCGGCGGCAATCAGCTTCAGAAGCGCTAGGCGCTCTGCGGTGAGTGCCTGCTCAAGCTTGTTGGCCAGCTCCCTGTGAGATTGGGAATTTAAGCCGTCTCCAAGCGAATTTAGAAGATCGGTTCGGGTCACAATCCCAATTACCTCGCCGTTGATCGGGTCGGATACCGGCACCTGGCCCCAGTTGTGCTCGATCATCACCCGTTGAAGGTGGTGGACCGAATCCTGAGGATGCACTGACAGGCTCCCCGCTTCCATAATCTCAGATACCGGTCGATCCAGCATCTCATGTGCTACGGCTCTGTCAACCGAGCGTCTGGTCAGTAGTCCGACGATCTCGCCGCCGTCGGTAACCGGATAACCCTCATGACCGTATCGCTGCATCTGTTCGGCTGCATCCGCAACGGTCTCCGACGAGTCAAGCATTTGTGGCCCGCGCGACATAATCTCGCCGACGGTGCTCGGCGGTTCCACTGCCTCTTCAAGCAGCACGATCAATTCGTCCTCGACCGCCTCCACCGATGAGCTCTTGATCAGTGCCGCAGCGGCTCTTCTGTGACCGCCGCCACCGAGGCGCTCGGCAATTCCTCCTACATCAATCGACTCCGCATAGGAGCGTGCGACTAATTGCACACGGCCGTCAAGGCCAACGACTAGGAACAGCGCGTCGGCATCATAGACATCGCCGAGCCTGTGGGCCAAAGTGGATATTTCATCGGTAGCGCCACCTGCTTGGCCTTTGGCAATCACGATCTGATGGCCCTGAATTTGGCTCACGACTGTTCCCTCGAGCAGCTGCTCGAATAAAGCTTGCTGCTCAACGGAAAGGGCCTGATTGAGGAACTCGGTCGCGATCACAAGGTTCGCACCTTGATCTAGCAGCCAGGCGGCGGCGCGTACGTCCCGAGCAGTCGTCCCTGGGTAGCTCAGCGAGCCTGTGTCTTCATAGATCCCTAACAGCATAAGCGTGGCGGCAATGTCTGACAGATCTCTGCCTGCCTCGATCACAGCCTCGGCCAGCAGCGTCGTCGTGGCCCCGACCTTCTCGATTTGCAGATCCCAACTTGGGTCCAAATCGGGCTCGGTCGGATGGTGATCAATCACATTCACCTGTGTATTCGGGCCAAAGCCCTTCAAAGTGACGGGGCTCTGGGAATCGACGACCGTCAATTGGTCGATACTTTTCGCAGTGTGCGCGTCTCGCGCAATGAACGGGAAATTCTCTCCGTACAGGGTCAGATACCCGCGGACATTGCGATTTAGCCGCTGCGGCAAAACCGGCGCGGCCTCAGGGTAGAGCAAGGAGGCTGCATACAGAGATGCCACGGCGTCGAAATCCGCCTGTTCGTGGGAAAGAATCAGGTGCAATGCTGCTATCCGATCTGGGCCGAGGATTATACATCCGGCACCGCGGCGAGTTCGGCAATCGCCCGCTGCAGCGCTATCTCAACCGGAGTCCCAAGCACCGAAACCGCTCTGGCGGCTCTTTCGAGCAGCTCAACATATTCCGCGCGGAGAATGGACGTGGGGAGCGCGGTTCCTTGCAACAGCGCAGAGTACATTTGCCCGACGTGCCCTGGAAGAGGTGGCGCTGAGATATGGACCGGGATGTGGGCAGCACCATTGGGATTGCTCAGGGAAAGTTGGGAGTCTTCTGAGAGCAGATACCTTACAAATTCCCAGGCAGCATCGAAATCCTCCGGATCGAGCCCTGACGAGAAATAGATATTTTCAGTCCATACATAACCTGCCAAGGGCTCCCCGGTTGCCTGATTCACGGGCCATCGGTCGATGGTCAGTCCCCCTTCACCCAGGGCTTCGTTCAGCCGATCAAATTGTTCCGTGCTTTCAATGAGCCAGCCGGCCTTGCCCGATTCAAAGAGTTCACGATCCTCATCTGAGTTGAAAAATACGGGTCCGGCAGGGGTCAGGTCACGAATGAGCTCCAACCAGCAGCGAGCCAACGGATCCTTCAGATTTGGCGCCGAGCCATCCAACATGAGCTGGCCGCCGCAGGCTGCCGCGAATGGAGCGACAATCGGAAGTCCATAGTCCTGGGCAATTCCCTCATTGAACGTGCCTCGAAGTGCCTCATCTGCCTGGACCAGTCCTTCCAGGGTGCCGGCGGGAATCGGAGCCAGCTCACGATTTCGATAAAGTACGTTTCCATGCATTTGAATTGGGACACCCAATACCTGCCCATCGTGAGTAGCTTGCGCCCATGGCAGCGGGTGGACCAGCATTCGGAACTCATCCGTCGGTTGGGTCGAAAGGTCCTGGGCTATCCCAGATTCGAAGAGCTCGGCAGCCCATGTCGACGGCGCAAGAAGGAGAGACGGAAGGTTTCCGGAGGCGTCGGCCTCGTTAATTGCGGCACGGAGCTCATCGGCCGGTATGTAGGAAAGCTTAAATTCGATTTCGGGGTTGCGGGACTGGAAGGTCTCGATCAGGTCATTAAGTGCACGAACGCTGTCAGGTTTCCAAGTCACCCATAAGCTAACCGATCCCGCCATCACGCTCGTTGGTTGTAAATCAGGGGTTGGCGCTGGGGTTGGTCCGCTATCCGCGATGACCGCTGTTGCGGTTGGGGTCGGCTCGGGCTCAGAACATGCCCACAGGCTGGCCGCAATCAAGGCAGCGCCTAGCAGTTTGGGGGCAAATCTCATGGTCGGCGCGGGAGTCTACCATGAGAGGCAGAATCCGGTCCGCAGCAAGGCCGCTGGGTATAATCGCGCCGTGTCCAGCTCGGATTGGCGCCTCATTCTCTCGGATCCCATATCCGGGCCGATGAATATGGCTCTCGACGAGGCCATCCTTGAGGCGGTTCGAAACGATCAAGTTCCTCCCACCTTGCGTTTCTATTCCTGGAACCCCCCTTGCCTCTCCATTGGCTATGCGCAACCGGTCGATGATGCCGATCGAGGCGCCATGAAGGAACTGGGGTGGGACCTGGTTCGGCGACCGACCGGGGGAAAGGCCATCCTGCACACTGATGAAATCACCTATTCGATTTCTGCTTCGGCCGATCACCCGGTTTTTGAGGGCGGGGTCTTGCCAAGCTATGAGCGAATCAGTCTGGCGCTGATCGCGGGGTTGGAACGTTTGGGTCTGGAGCCTGAGCTAAACGTCGCAGGGCCGCTCGAGCCGAGCAACGGGAATCCCGTATGTTTCCAAAATCCGGGGGCATTCGAAATTACGGTTGCGGGGAAGAAGTTGGTGGGATCTGCGCAGCTGCGCCGATCCGGAGCAGTTCTTCAGCATGGCTCACTGCCGTTGCAAGGCGAACTCGGCAGGATATGCCTCGCATTGAGATATCCTGATGAGCAGGACCGAAAGCAAGCGATGGAGCAGGTCGGCCAATACGCAATCACAATTGAACGAGCCCTGGGAGAATCACCCACCTGGAGCGAGATGGCAGAGCACCTGACTGCGGGCTTTGAGCAAGAGCTTCAACTCAACCTCTCGCGCCTTGACCCCTCTCAACATGAGATCAGCCGATCCAGCGAGATACTCGAGGAGCGATACACGCATCCAGACTGGACCCAGCGCATCTAGCGTTCGATGCATGTTCACGTGCTGTCTCTGGAACTCCATCTTCCCGGTTGCTTATCGCTGAAGGAAAAGCGCAGTCGGCTAAAGCCGCTGCTTGCCGCGCTCCACAAGAATTTCAATGTTTCCGCGGCGGAGATCGATCATCAGGACGCACATCAGTCTGCAGTCCTCGCCTGCGCGGTGGTCAGCAACAGCAGCAAGCACGGGGACAAGGTGCTTTCAAAGATCCCGGACTGGATCGAGCGGCGCTTCCCCGATCTCCAGATCGTCGACGACCATATCGCACCCTGGTAGCGCAAAAAGAAAAGCCCCCGAAGGGGCCATGTTCGAGCAGAGGCAGTGGCGATCAGTCTGCTCGATTGATTGGATTTAGCGCCCAAAGAAAAAGCCCCCGAAGGGGCCGCATCTGTGCTCAGGCTAGGCCGGCGTCAAATTGCCCTCGCAGCGCCTGGTTCCCTACGCCGCTTGTAGCCTTTGGCTGCTTGTAGCCTTAGGCTGCTTGTAGCCTTAGGCTGCTTGAATATTCGGATTAAGCGCCTTGCGTCGGACCAGCGTTCTCAGCCGTGAGGCCAGTAAACTGGCATGGACCGGTTTGATGAGATAGTCGTCTGCGCCAGCGTCCAGTGCGCGCGCTACGCTGCCTGGCGAACCCAGCGCGGATAGGATAAGAATTGGAACGTCTGAGAAGCCTCGAATGCGCTCACAGACCTCCCAGCCGTCTACTTCAGGCATGAGCAGGTCCAGAATCACCACGTCCGGCGTCGCATCGGGACTCTGTACGGTTTGAATCCCCTCTTCGCTGGACAGCACCGACTTAATTTGAAAGTCCTGACCCCGTAGTAGGGTCCGTAGCATTGTCGAAAGATCGGGGTCGTCGTCAATCAACAGGACTTCGATCGCCATCTTCTATTCCCGCGAAATCGATAACATTATCTACGAAGAAATCCCCCCTTGAGCTTACAGAGACCTTGCAG
>CAYZXF010000176.1:0-5465 GCA_964482355.1 uncultured Anaerolineaceae bacterium
ACGGCTCCAAAATTATCCGATCCGTAGTTCGGCACAATCCGAGAGAACAGTCCTCTCGGAACCGCCATTTGCGCCGCAGCTCCCCCATTGGATAACAGCGGGAAAAGCAACCAGATCAAGGTTGCGACAGTAAATAGGCCGAGTCCAACGACCAGCCAGGTCGGGCTAGATTTTATTCTCACTCTCGCCGTAAGCGTTTTTCTGTTGTTTGGGGATGCCGGAGCATAATTTTAGCCTAAAGCTCCCTACCCTTCAATTACCTTTCACAGTGCCTCCGTACTACTCAAAGACATCTAGAATGTCGATAGACTCATTCTCGGACTCTCTTCTTCATGCGTATCCGAACGACGTTTCTTCTATTGATCATCGGGGCGGTCATGTTCTGGCCGACCGACATCGCCCATTCTGAGACTGAGTGGGGATCGGTCGCGGAAGGAATCGATTTTCAACAGTTCGTACTTCCAGGACCTAACCGGGCATTCGTGGCCCGGATGGATCGCAGTTCGCCCAATGTGATCGTGGACAGCACGGTGGCCCAGGGCAAGCTGTATGAAGGCACGGAAACGGTCAGCGGAATGGCGGAGCGTTATGACGACACGATTGTGGGCTGGGGCTCCCGCTGGGATGCAACCGGTAAGGTCGCGGTAGCCATCAATGGAATTTTCTATGATCCGTCGACCGGAATTCCTCAATCTGGACAGATTCAAGGAGGCTGGTACATCAAGCGCTTCGGCGACCACAGCGGCGGGATCGAATTCGCTTTCAATCGAAACCAGGATGCATTCATTGGCAGCTGCGTGGTGCATCCTGATGACGAGCAGTGGGTGTATTTCCTGGACCGCGGAAGGAAGATGGAACTGGGCGGGATCAACACGCGGCAGAACGGGGACAACATTGTGATCTTTACGCCCCAATACGATTTCAACACACGCACCGGTCACGATGGGGTTGAAGTGCTGGTTGAGATGCTGCAGCCAGCGGGGATCGGCTCGCGCGCAAAAGGCTACATTCGCAGCATTCGAGACGTCGGCTCTACTCGAATACCGTTTGATCATCTGGTGATCTCGGCCAGGGGTCTGGCTGGCAAGCGGCTGGCCGAACATGCCCGCATCGGGGAACGGGTCGGCATTCTGAGCTCGATCGATTTCTCCTCCCGTGACTGCCGCGACACTTTTCCCGCGACATGGGATTCAGCATTTGCCAGCATCGGTGGAAGCTTCAACTTCCTACGTAACGGCAATATCGTCAGCTATGCCGACAATGCGGGCGCGACCTCCCGGCACCCTCGGACCGCGGTTTGTTTCAATGACGAATACACCTATTTCATCGTCGTAGACGGCCGCCAACCTGGATACAGCATCGGCATGACATCGAATGAGTTGGCTCGATTCTGCCGCGATCGACTCGGCGCGACCTGGGGAATCAATCAGGACGGCGGCGGATCCTCAGCGATGTGGCTTGACGGTGAAATCGTCAACCGGCCGTCCGACGGTCAAGAGCGGCTGGTCGCAAACGGGCTCACGATGGTCGTCCTGGAACCCGTGCAGAAGTCCACTGAATTTGAGGTGGGCGAACCGCTTCGAACAACCCGAGCGGCCGAACTGCGAGTAGGCCCGGGAGATAATTACGCCGCCTTTACCACGATCCCAGATGGAGACCCTGGAATAGTGGTATCTCACATCAACGGGCTGAATGGTGTACATGCCCGCGGCACCAACTGGTGGAGGGTGGCATTTGAAAATAAGTGGGGTTGGATGGCCGAGGAGGATCTAGAAGCCGAGCAGGCCTGGGTCGGGCTTTGGAAGGGTGTTCACGATAAAGTGCTTCGCTCCGACGGCGATTCGTCATCTGACAGCCAACCTGTAGAAGCCACACCCTAAGGAAAGAGTAAAATTGCGGTCGCGCCTCTGGTCCGCATGCCGATACCCACTCCATTTCACCCCCGCACTTCTAATCTAAGTAAAAGCAAAGAGTGGCGAGAGTGGTCCGGCTATTGGGCCGCCGCCACCTACGAGCACACCCACGAGCGCGAGTACTTTGCCATTCGCAACTCTGCGGCGCTGATTGACGTTTCGCCGCTCTACAAATACGACATTGTTGGGCCTCAAGCAGCGGCGCTCGTGGATCGTATGGTTCCCCGCGATGTCCATTCATGCGAAGTGGGACAGATCCTCTACACCCCATGGTGTGATGACCATGGCAAAGTCGTCGACGATGGAACATTGTGGCGTCTCGCGGAAGATCAATTCCGCCTAACAGCCGCCGATCCCAGCCTACGCTGGATTCAGGATTGCGGCGTCGGTCTGGAGGCGGAAGTCACAGACGCCTCCGCGTCTCAAGGCGCGCTGGCACTTCAGGGTCCCAATGCCAGGCAAATTCTGTCGCAAGTAGCCCAGGCCGAAGGTCTTGCCCGGTTGCCGTTTTACCACCTCATGCCGGGCGAAATTGGTGGAGCGCCGGTCACGATCACTCGAACCGGCTACACCGGTGACCTTGGGTACGAGCTCTGGATGGATGCGGGGGATGCACTCGATGTCTGGGATCGAGTGATGTTGGCCGGAGCAGACTACGGTTTGCTGCCGGCCGGGCTGGCCGCGCTTGACGTAGCGCGCATTGAGGCCGGATTGCTGCTCATCGAAGTCGATTACATATCGAGCCTGAAGGCTTTGACTGAGAGCCGGCGATCCTCCCCTTATGAACTGGGCCTTGGATGGACAGTGTCTCTTGACTCGGGCGACTTCGTGGGTCGCCGTGCCCTGCTTGAAGAATCAGCTAAGAGGTCCGAATGGGCGTTTGTCGGGTTGGAAGTCGTCTGGTCGGACCTTGATCGTTTGTACGCCGGCTATGATCTGGCCCCTCAGGTAGCCGGCCGAGCGACTCGCGATCCGGCTCCAATCTATGTCGGCGACCGGCAGGTTGGCCAGGCCACCAGCATGGCATTTTCGCCGATGCTGAAAACCTTTCTGGCATTAGCCACGCTCGAACATGACTACTCCAAACTCGGCCAGCAGGTGGAGCTTGAAATGACCGTGGAGTATCAGCGTACACGGGTTGCTGCGAAGGTGTCGCGCAAACCATTCTATGATCCACCACACAAGCGAAGCTGAGAATGCATCAAGGAATTCAACGTTTCTCTAGCTCGGGCTCAAGCAACGGAACCGCCCCCGCGAGATTTTCCGAATTCGCCAAAGCAAAACTATGACCGAACCCTATGATGTGATCGTGATCGGGGCCGGCCACAACGGGCTGGTGAACGCCGCCTACCTGGCGCGGGCCGGCCTCAAAGTGCTTGTGCTCGAAAAGCGGGAGATGGTGGGTGGAGCGACGGTGACGGAAGAGCTTTTTCCCGGCTTCAAGTACTCAGTCTTTTCCTACGTAGTCAGCATCCTGCGCCCAGAAATCATCCAGGATCTACAGCTTCCCCGCCATGGACTGGCCATCCTGCCCTTGCCCAGTACCCTGACGCCGCTTCCCGACGGAGACTACCTCTACCGCGATGACGACCACCATCGAACGTTGCGGGAAATTGGCCGCCATTCACCGCGCGATGTCGAAGCCTACGAAGAGTATGGCCATGCGATGTACTTCATGGCTAAAGCCATCCGACCCATTCTGGGAATGATCCCTCCTGACCCAACCTCGCTAGACCCGCGCGAACTGAAGCAGCTGGCTGACCTTGGCTCGCACTTCCTCAAGCTCGGCGATGAACACCTCGCAACCCTCATTAAACTCATGACCATGAGCTCGGCTGACTTCCTGGACGAGTGGTTTGAAACCGAACCGCTCAAGGCGACGATGTCTGCCAGCGGAATCATAGGCACTTTCATGGGCCCCCGATCGCCTGGAACGGCTTATGTGCTCTTACACCACTACATGGGCGAAATCGACGGCGTCTATCGTGCCTGGGGGTTTGCAAAAGGAGGCACGGGCGGCCTGGCAGAAGCGCTCGCCAGCTCCGCCCGGTCGTTCGGAGCAGAGATCCGCACCGATGCTCCGGTGGAAGCGGTAATGGTGCGCGGCAGCAAGGCCACCGGTGTCGCCCTCCAAGATGGAACCGAGCTGTCGGCTCACAAGGTGGTGTCGAGCCTGGATCCCAGGCGAACTTTCCTTGAACTGGTCGCTCCAGATTTGCTGCCAGGCGAGCTAGTCGATGATATCCGCCGATTCCGGTTTCGTGGCTCATCCGGCAAAGTAAATCTAGCGCTGGACGCCTTACCCGACCTGGCCTGCATGCCAGGCGCGGGACCACACCTGCGAGGCGCGATCTCAATCAGCCCTAGCATCGACTATCTGGAACGTGCCTATGATCAAGCCAAGTATGGGGATTTCTCTCATCAGCCCTACATAGATGTCGTTATTCCATCCGTGATCGATCCCGATATGGCGCCGCCTGGCAAGCATGTGATGTCTTGCTTCGTGCAATACGCCCCATATGAGCTGGCCGACGGCGATTGGGACAAGCGGCGCGAGGAATTTGGCGATGCCGTCATCGATACGCTCTCAGAGTACATACCAAATCTCAAAGACATTCTGCTTCATCGCCAGGTGCTGACTCCACTTGATATTGAGCGCATGACAGGGCTCTCTGAGGGCAACATCTTTCAGGGCGAACTCGACCTTTCACAACTGTTCTTCTTGCGACCCGCGGCAGGCTACGCAAAGTACCGGACGCCAATTCGCGGTTACTACCAATGTGGATCGGGAACGCATCCTGGCGGAGGAATAACCGGCGCTCCCGGACGTTTGGCGGCGCTCGAGATTCTTGGAGATATGGGCTTTTGAGGCAGGAATACGACGTGGTCGTTATTGGCGGAGGTCACAACGGCCTGGTCGCGGCTGCAATTTTGGCCGACGGGGGAGCGCGGGTGATCGTCGTTGAAGCGCGGGAGGTACTCGGGGGTGCGGCCTCTACCGAAGAGATCTTCCCAGGTTACCGAGTCGATACGGGCGCGGGTCAGGCGGGATTATTTCGAGCCGAGATCACCAGCAAGCTAAAACTCAAAGAGCATGGGTTGGAGTTTCTAGACAGCCCAATCAGTGTGCTTAGCCTGACGAAGGGTGACGCGCTGCGACTTTGGCGCGACCCGGAGGCAGCTCGCAAGGAAATCGAACGTCATTCGAATGCGGACGCGGGCCGATACAGGGAGTTCCTGGCACAGATAAGCGATCAAGCATCGACCTATCGCGCGGCCCAGGACCAGATCCCCCCAGATCTAACCTCCAATGGGTCCCTCGGCTCCTTGCCGGGATTGGCCCCATGGGCTCGACTCGCCCTGGGCCTCAGACGAAGGGGGCGCAGGGCAGTAAGCGAATTCCTGCGCACAATTCCAATCTCCGCCGAGCAGCTCCTGGATGAATGGTTCGAGAACCCAACCCTGAAAGGAGCCCTGGCAACGAGCGGCGTCGACGGAAGCATGCTTGGCCCGAAGGCCTCCGGCACGGGTTTGATGCTGCTTTATCAGGCT
>CAYZXF010000177.1:0-2575 GCA_964482355.1 uncultured Anaerolineaceae bacterium
CCGGGTCGTGATGTCTCGCACCTCGCCGCCAAGAGGGATTAGGCTCATGCCATCGCCTGTGCCTCCCTCGATCAGACCCCCCGGTGGTCGAATGAGGCTTGCGGTTTGATTGCCGTGCCACAGCTCGACTCGAACGCCGTCAAGGTCCGGGAGGGCAAGCAGCTGCACATTTGCGATCGTCATGTCTAATCGCCCGCCAAAGGCGCCAAGCACGATGATTTCGGTTGCCTCACGAGCTAAGACATAGAGCAGAGCTAGCTCAAGATCGGTTTGGTCTTTGTCGGGGGGATGCGTGATGAATTCGGTGCCGCCGGCTTCGAGAATCTGCCGATTGGCTTCGTCCAACGAATCGAGATCGCCGACGACGTAGGCCGGCGTAATTTCCAGGCGCAAGCAATGAAGAGCGCCGCCGTTCGCGGCGATCACCAGATCCGACTGCTCGGCTGCTTCCTGGGCGCGCCTGGCATTATCAATTGTCCCGTTGGCGAAGATTGTGGCTCTCAAAAAAAACACCCCTCTGAGCGGAGGGGCGGTCTACCATGTTCGACAATCCCTCCGCCGGCATTATCCGGATCAGGTTCGCGGGTCGAAGGCATGCTGGCCCTCCTCTCAGCCCGTAGGCTCCCCGTTGTAAGTTGTAATCTCCATTCTACCGAATGCAGCGGCTCGAAACAAGCCGTACAAGCGCGTCTAGTAGCCGATTCAATCCGTCTGAATCACGCCGGGATGTACCTTTGCGGATTGGCGTGTACGTGGGGCTAGGTCTTCTCGCCCATCTCTTCGAGGATGCTATATAGCAGTTCAAGCAGGATGTTCTTTACCGAGTCTTTCTTGGTGGCGATGCAGGGCAGCATTTTGATCTTGGGATCCAGCTTGAGCGCGATGCGTAGATCGTCCACTTCCCAGGCATCTTCCATATCTTGCTTGTTGGCGGCTACGACGTACGGCGTGGGAGCATACGCTCGAAAGGTCTGAAGGATGCCGCGGGCCTCACGAAAGGTTTCAGGCCGGTTGCTGTCTACCATCACGATAAATCCAAGCATTCCTTCTGACAGAATTTCCCACATGAAATCGAAGCGCTTCTGGCCTGGTGTTCCGAACAGATATAGAACTAATTCGTCGTCTACCGTGATGCGGCCGAAATCCATGGCCACTGTCGTGGTCTCCTTGACGCGTTCGGCCTCGGAGCTGATCGATCGCTCAGTGGAAACGACATCGATCTCGCTGACAGATCGAATGAACTCGGTCTTGCCCGAGTTGAAAGGTCCCGTCACCACCATTTTGACCGTTTGCATCAAGCTCCCTCGCCTAGAGTCCTCGAATCCGGTCTATGAGTTTGTTCACCAGGGTTTCCCGCTGGCCTTTATTTACTTGCTTGAACTGCTGCGCCTGGGATGGCACGGGCGCTCCTTCCGGTCTGGTAATCTCAACCAGTCCCGCTTCCAGGAGGGCATAAACGATCGTGCGAATCTCGGACTCATTCATCTTATTGGCTTTTGCGATTTGGCGAATGGAATTTTTGGGGTTGATGTACGAAACCACCTTCCACTCCATGGTATTCAGGTGCACATCGCGAATGTTGGCGCCCGGCCGCTCGACGAAAGTCAGCGCAAGGTCGAGATTGGGGATCTCATCTTCCAGCGACTGAATCGCATCGATCCGCCGCGAGCCTTCGATGATGACGTTTTCGAGGTCCAAACGGACCGTAATGTGATCATCTGGGGGTAATACGTCGTTGTCGAAGCGGAAGAAACCGTCCACCCAGGCGAATAATCGGTAGACGACATCGAGCACATAGTGCTGGATGCTGGCCAGGATGTCCTGTTGGGTCAGATAGCCGGCATTGATCAACAATAGCCCGAGTTCCTTGTCGGACTTATCGCCGGCGTGACCTTTGATGAGTTTAGACTGTTCAGGGCGAACCTTGCCCGCTTTGGAGAGCACGCCCAGTAAGGTGCCGTCTTCATTCCCTAGCTGTGCGTGGATCAATTTTCCGTCTCGAAATGAGACCCAGGCCGCTACATTCGGGCCTTCAAGCGTCAGCGTGCCAGTTTTCCCGGCAAGGTTGACCAGATTGAACAGTTGCACGACACTGAAGTCGCGCAAATTGCCTTTGAGCGCCATTCACTTTCTCGTCGAATACCCCCCCTGAGCTAGAACCCGCTGATTATACTCTGGCGCCCTTTTGCACAAAAGCAGGCCATTTGTGGGAGGAAAAAAACAGCTTTGCCTCATTTAGGGTTTCCACCCACCAGCAAGCACCCGAACATTCTCCACCGTCATTACGACCTCCGGGTCGAGCGTTCGAATTTCTTTTCGCACCCGATTTTCCTGTCGTCTTCGGATATAGGTGAAGATCATGTCGACCGGGCCGCCGCGCCCTCGGGCAGGCACCTCGGTGGCACCCCTGCCTGCCTCTCGCAATGCCGAAGCAATTGCTCCGCCTCGAGAGGAGCTGTAGATGCGAACCAGGCTATTTGCAGGCAGAAACTGGCGTTCCAGCGTAAGGCCTAACACGGTACCGGTTGCAAAGCCTGCCGCGTAGGCCAGGATGCTCAAAGGTTGCGCAAGATTA
>CAYZXF010000178.1:0-1803 GCA_964482355.1 uncultured Anaerolineaceae bacterium
AGCACCTTGAGGACATCAACAAGGATGACGGTGTCATGGTCATATGCAGCCTGCACTTTCTCGATTTGGTGCATCGCTATGCTCATCGAGCAATTGCGCTGAACGAGGGGAAGCTGATGTTCAACGGCCCCCCCAAGGCAATCGATGATGCGAAGTTCAAGGATATTTATGGCCGGGACGCGGAGCGGGTTGGATGAAGAAATTCCGACAGAAACCCGTCGTGCGATGGCTGATTATCGTGAGTGCCATCATCGTAGTGGTCGTGGTTTATGCCTTTGGATTCTCGGTGACCGACGTTAATTTTGAAACCACTCGAGATGAGGTCCGGCTCACGCAGCTGACGCGGATCCTCCGGGCACTGGCTCATCCTGATATCTTTGAGTTTGAACAGATTGAGCAGGACGTCGAACTACCCTTCCACCTGCCCTGTCCTCCGGGTTCGGCACCCCCTATCAGCATTGACACAAGCGGCGCTTATATCATCGTCACCCCAGCCTGCGCCGGTCCCAAAGATCCTGTGACAGTCGAAGGATTTAAATTCACTCCCAACACCACTGGACCCGTAAACTTCCTTACGCAAAGTGGAGCCAAGTTGCAGCTCGGTTCTTTCGAAACGGATTCAGATGGTCATTTTCTGATTACAGCTACTTTGCCCAATCGGCAGCCGGTTGACGAGGCACAGACCATCAGAGCCACCGGACGTCAAAATGTAGGCCCACCAAGGGTTTCCAGAACCGGCAAACTTGTCTTTGAGAAGATTGTCGAAACTGTGTTCCTTGCCCTGCTGGCCACGACCTTCGGAGCTATCCTTGCGATCCCACTTAGCTTCTTGGCCGCGCAAAATCTAATGTCGGAAATTCGGAGCCCGCTGACGAGTGTCTCACTGACACTGCTCGGCTGGCCATTGGGGATCTTTCTGGGGGGTGCAATCGCGATCCAAATCGGTCGTCTCGCGGAGTCGATCCTTGAAGATACGGCATTTATCTCTGACGGTTTGGTGCTCGGCGCGCTTGCGATCGGACTGGCTTCTGTCACAACAGCAGCACGCGAGAAGGAGCAAACCTCCGAATTGAACTCTAAGCTGATCCGCACCACTGGCTTTGTGTTGGGGGGGATTGCAGCGATTGCGATCTCGTACTTAGTGGCTTACATCATGCTTATTGTCGGTGACGCTCTGGTTGAACCGCTGGGGCCACTGGGTTTCTTAGGCAGTTTCATTCATCAGCTTGGAGACAGCTTGCGCATGATCACGCCTGTCCTCGCGGCTTTGATCGCGGGCGGCGTCCTGGGAAGCCTCGGGGGACGCGTCGGCCAGCGAGCCGCGGATCGGCTAGATACAAAAACAGTGAGAATTATCAATCTGGCCGTGGCGGCTCTAGCCGGAGCGGCGCTCTTCGCATTGATCGGTGCCGCGATCGATTGGCTCTATCAGATTCTGGATATCAATCGGACGTTTGTGGTCCCCGCCATCCTCGGCGCTATCGGCGGGGCAGTACTCACGCTGCGAGTCGATCCGAGGCAGCCTCTTCCCATCGGTTATTGGGTGTACTTCGTTACACGCACCATCCTGAACGCCATCCGATCGGTAGAACCGCTCATCATGGTAATTGTGTTTGTGGTGTGGGTGGGAATTGGCCCATTTGCAGGCGCTGTGGCGCTTGCACTGCATACCGTAGCAGCCTTGGGCAAATTGTTTTCCGAACAGGTGGAGAGCATCGCCGATGGTCCATTGGAGGCGGTGCGGGCTACCGGAGCTAATCGCGTCCAGGTCATCAAATTTGCCGTCGTTCCGCAAATCGTCCC
>CAYZXF010000179.1:0-9644 GCA_964482355.1 uncultured Anaerolineaceae bacterium
AAAGAGGTCAGCGAGGTCGGGCTGGGTGCACATACCACCGTAGTTCGGGAGCTGCTGGCGTTAGACGGTGGGGGGTATGTAGCCGACACGCCCGGACTGCGCGCGTTCGCACTCTGGGATATCGAGCCCGAGGAGCTCGACGGCTATATGCCGGACTTAGCCGCACTCGTCGATCAATGCGAATTTAGCGATTGCACACACATCCACGAGCCGGGTTGCGCGGTGAAAGCCGCAGTTGAGGATGGCCGTCTCAGCCCCGAACGCTATGACTCTTACCTGAGGATGCGTGAGGGGGCTCTCGACTGAGCGCGAAGATCTGAATTGGGCTATTTGGCTGTCTCGACCGCCCGGGATAGAACATTACGAAACTTGGCTGGATAGCCGCCACTTAATATGAGCTGCGTCGAGATGGAACCGGCCGTCTCAATCGTGAAGTGCCAGATCCCATACATTCGATCAAAGATAGTTTACTCAGCCGAATAACGGCTGCGAGCTGCCTGTGCTTGGGCCGCAGGCACAAGTGAGCGGCCGGGGCTCTCTCCCTCACAACCTTTTCCCGGCCCCCTATTCCGCAATTTCTCTTGCTCTTGCCGCGACATCCTCGGTCCGTTCCAGTGAGTTGTTAGCTGGCCCCAAATCAGTTTCAGCCAGCATGAGCCCTCCGGGCCAATAATTGCCGACGCTAGACTGGAAGGATGACGAGCAGATAGCCTATGCCTACTGAGATAGCACCAGCCAGGATCACTGACAGATATGGGCTTACATTTCGCTCTGAACGCTTCTTGAGCCTTTCGTAAGACCTTCCTTCGTGAAGCAAAGCTCTTAAACCACCGTATCGGGATGTTGAAACACCCATTCCCAAGAAGCCAAGGATTCCCATGGCAATTCCTGCCATAAGCAATGAATTACCGAAGTTGGATCGCGTTTCAATTACTGCTGGCCATGTAAATACAGCAACTAATGCAATCAAGCCGACGATGAGTACCGCTGTCAGCTTTACATCTGGCATCTTTCCCGCCGAAGATCGCTTTGGATTCATCATAGATATCACCAGAGCTACAGGATGGGCCCGCTAACTAGTGATTCCGTGGAATATATTCCTCATAATCCACCAAATGGGACATTATTGGGAAATTGCCCACTATTCCCATAAGATGGTTTACCTTGATATTGAGGGACCCATCGAAACAAAAAAAAGAGACCGCGTCGGCCTCTCTAATCTCTTTCCGAGATCTGATTCGCCTTCTATAAAGGCCGCAGTACACGATCTTCCTTCAAACGCTTGAACCACAATGACGATCCACGCGGCATCGACTCGGTAGCAGCCTCCTGCCAGGCTCGAACCCCAAGGCCCTGCACGGTCTGAGGCCGGTAGCCGACGTTTCGCCATGCAGCGGCGTGCTGGGCCAGGTACGGTGGGAGGAATAACAATGAAGCCTCGCTCTGCAGTTCGTTAGAGGCAGTTTCGACCTGGTTCATCAGCGCCGGAATGGCTTCGTCCAACGGAAGGTTAGGCGCAAAGTACAGCTCATCGATGCGGGTCACTAAATTTTCGACCTGCCAACCCGCAATGCCTGCCGTGTGACTATCACGCTCAATCAAAAGGTACGCCTTCTCACCGAAGGCAGCCATGACGTCTTCGCGGTTCATTTTCTTCTTGCCATGTGTAACCTGTGTGATGAAGCGGGCGATATCGTCGGCGTCCTGCGGCTTGCCTCGCCGCACCACAAGCTGCCCGGGCTTCGCCTCTGGCGGCTGCTCCAGAAGGGGTTCCTTGGGCTTCGGAAGTTCCGCCCAGGCCGCTTGAACCTGCTCCCAGGTATTTTCAAAAGAACCTTCATTTCGAATCACGACCGATGCCATGCGCAATTTGCCGGTTTGCGGAGATTGGGCTGAGATGCGCTGCTTCGAGGCTGCCTCGGAAAGCTGACGCTTATGCATCAGCCGCGAAACCTGGAGCTTCTCCTGGGCGTATACGACCCACACCGCGTCACTGCCGGCGGCTAAATCGCCCTCCAGCAGTTTGATGGCTTCGATCACCACAACACTGTGTTTTGCGCGCCGGATCAATAAATCAATGGCATGGGTAACCAGCGGATGGACGATGTTTTCAAGTTTTTCGAGCGCGCCAGGATCGGAAAAAACGACTTTTGCAAGCCGGGCGCGATCGATCTGGCCCTCGTCGTCTACGATCCATTCCCCAAACGATTTCACAACCAGTGGGAAGCCCGGTGCACCTTTGGCCATCGCGCGATGCGACAGGGCATCGGCATCGATGCCGTAGGCGCCAAGATGCTCCAGCATCTTACGCACGACGCTCTTGCCCGTGGCAATGTTGCCTGTGAGACCAATTACGTACTTACCTGGCCAGCGACTCAAATGGTCGGTCCTTAAAAGATAGGTTGATTGTAGCTTTGCGAATGGGGGTTGTCAAAGAATGGCTTAGCGGCCGAGCTGGGCGAAGTAAATCTGATCGCCTGCGGCCACGAAAAGATCGTTCGGGGGCGCGGCGGTGATGGCGTTGACCTGATCTTCGAAGTCCGTGGGGTACTGCGCCTGATACACGAGGCGCATGCTGTAATGAAAGACTGTGCCTTCCAGGCCATCCAGGAAGAACAGCGATGGTTCGGGAGGCGGAGAATACACAAAACTGGCCGGTTCGGCGCCCAGAATCGTTGTCTGCGGGCCAAATCCGGCTCGTTCGTCCTGAAACCGGGGCTCTGTTTCGCATTCGACACGAATACGAAGGTTCCCATCGCTGGCGTTCTCTACGGTCCTGCGACATCGGTCAATTCCGCCATCAGCGTAAAGGATAATAAGCTCGTCCTGGGCCAATGCCAAGTCAACCGCCGTTCCTAGTTCCCGGGTCTCTTCCACGAAGTAAAGGGCAGGAGTGCCGCTAAAGAGGCCGTCGGCGGCATCGTAGATCCAAACCGCGTTCTTACCTGGATCCAGAACGAACAAGTCATTTCCAAACACTTCGATGGCCTGGATCTTTCCCCAACCAATATCGGGAGTTGCCAGCTTGCCGGTGAGTGGCTCGGCGCCAGGAGCACAATACAGAAGGGAGCCAGCCCCATCGAGCGCGACCACCCCTTCCACCCCTAAAGCTCCGGGCTCAGGTTGAATCACCATGCTGACGGGTTGGCCAAAATCAGGAATGCTGTCGGCGCCGGCCAGGCATTGGAACTGACTGTCAATTTCATATCCACGTCCTGTAGCCCAGGCATGCCAGATGGTTTCCGCGCCTTCGTCGTAAGTGTAAAGGTCGGTCGTTGTGGCCGCTACGGAAGTCAGGTTGGCCTTAGGGCCAAAGCCTCCGCTCACAGCCGGGATAAATTCCAACCGAACAACCCGGTCCAGCAGATCCAGCGCAGACTGAACCTCGCCGCGCAACGAACTTGATACGTCGGTCGCCTGATAGCTTTCGGCCAGGTCGAGCCATTGCTCGGCCATGACCCATTCCGATCGCGATTGCTCATCAAGTGGTTGAAGTTGAGCAGTTACGACGGCCGATCGCGCCTGTGTCAGGTAGCTCTCAAACTGCTCCACCCGACCATGTTTGAAGTACACAATGCTCGAGATACCCACCACGAGTATCGGTACCACCGCTGCCGTGAAGGCCAGCAGATTGGGAGAAAACTCATCAAATTGCTGGGCGTCTAGCGTTCCGGGAATTAACCGGACGATAATTCCGCTAATGATGCGCCTGGCTCGCCGCGAGGCGACTTTAAGACGGAAGGTCAGCTGCCGATGCCAGATCCTTGGCGTCTCTGATTCGAAATCAGCTGGATCGGGCTGTGGGGTCTCGACCTCCGTACTTTCACTGGCTAGTGTTACTTGAACCGGTGCTGTCTGTTCGCCAGATGTTGCCGGAACTGCGGCCGGCTCGCTCGCGGTAGGCTCTGCTGAAATAGCTGCTGCTGTCGTGCCCGCCACTGCCCTGGGAGAAACTTCGACAGATCGTGGCATGGCAACCGGTGCTTTCCCTGGAACTTGAATCACAAGACCAGTGATGTCCCGATCGGTGCCCTCCACCAAACGATCGTTGACCTGGTCTATTGCCACCCCTGAAAGGTTGGTGAGCGCGACATCAGACCACGGAACATCGTCCGCGGCGGTAAGAATGATGAGATCAGATTGCTGAACCTCCACGTGCTGAAACTGGATCATAGGGGCCAGTGAGCTGCCGAGAGTGCGCGAAGATCCGGTCATGCGGCTCACCGCTCCCGATCGTATCAATATTGTTTCCCCTGCTCCGCATTGGGAGAAATACAGATTTTCACTTCGTAGCGCGCCCACCACCATCCCGGCTTCTAGTGAGCCGTCGATCAATTCCTGATTCACAGCCATTGTGGCCTGTCGAAGGGCAGCGGTTACCGATCCGGGGGTTTTGAAGAAAGACTGGGCGGCAACCTGCGCCAGCCTTGAAGCTCGACCCTCACCCGCGGGGCCTTGGAGTTTGAGGCTGACGAAGAGAAAATCATGACTGCGTCCCCTCGCGGCTTTTCGAGGCGACGATAGGGCAAGCGTGCCAGGTGGCGGGGAATTTCGTCCCTCTCCACCTGCCACATGCAGCAGGCTGACATTTGCTTTTATTGGCTTATTCACGGCCGGCTATTCTACAGTTACCGCTTGCGGTCAGCAATCTTGTTGCAAGAAGCAGGCCCGTGAATTTGCCCCTGTGGACTGTCCCTAGGGGGCGTTTTATGGAGGGAGTTCTACCGGGGCCAAAAACCCAGCAGGAAGCTGATGCCCAAACCAATTGCTACCAGCGCCAGAAGCGCAATCGCAGCAGCTATCAGCCGCAAGCCTGATCGGAGGCGGTTACTTGATTCAGCGGATTCAGGATCCGGTATTTCGACGATCACCATCGTGATGTTGTCGTGGCCGCCGCGCGATCTGGCCATATCGACCAAGGCTCTAGCCGCCTCGTCCGGGGAATGCGAGGAAATCACTTCTAATATCTCTTCGTCTTCTACAAGATCTGTCAAGCCGTCGGAGCAAAGTAGGATTTGGTCATGCGCGGCCAAGCTCATGCCCTGGTTGGACTGAGAGTCTTCGTCGCTATCATCCTCAGCGAGCCGCAAACGCGGGTCAGGGAGTGGATCTCGATCTCCACCCAAATGTCGATGAAGGACGTGAGCGTTCGGATGGTTTCGGGCCTCCTCGGGCGTCAATATTCCGTGATTGATGGCTTCTTGAACCCATGTGTGGTCAATGGAGATCTGCCGAATTTCGCCTGATCGGAAAAGATAGATTCTGCTATCGCCAACGAAGACGATGTAGAGGCGGTCATCAACGATCATGGCCGTAGCAATTGTGGAGCCCATGCCCTGCAGTGCTTCGTCCCGCAGGGCGGATTCGGAAATTAGCCTGCCTGCGGCAATGATAGCCACCGAGAGTTCCGCCACCGGATCTTCGCCGCTGGACTTGGCAATGTCCTCAGTGATCTGATCCACCGCAATCTGAGCCGCGACTTCGCCGGCCTGATGGCCGCCGATTCCGTCTGCGACGATAGCCAGAGTGACCGAAGCGCTATCAGACTCTCGGGTGTAAGAGGTTACAGAGAGACGGTCCTCGTTGATCTCACGAATCTCGCCTGGATGGGACAAGGCGGCAACGATTAAGGGTGAGCGCTCGGTTGGGTTCATTCCTTAGGTGGTCCGTCGTCAGGCGAAATCTGAATCTTGCGCGGTGGATGATCGCCCGGCAGCTGAAACCGGAATTCTACACGCCCCAGCTGAATATGATCGCCGTGATGAAGTTTCTGCCCAGATTTTGGCACCAGCTCGTAATTAATCCAACTGCCAGCGACGCTGTCCTGATCACGGAGCAGATAATCCCCATCGGCCTGGCGAATCAAACGAGCATGCATACGCTCAACGGAAGGATCATCCAATACGACTGCGGAGAGCGAGGCGTCCCTTCCGAGAACGACATCGACCCCGGTTAGTGGAATCGGGTCGCCGGAGGGTCGCAGCGGGATGAGCAGGGCTTCCGGTGGGGCGGTGCTCTGGAGTCGGGTCCGTTTCACCGGATTTAGCCGAACTCCAGCAGCTGGTTCAGGGAGCGGTGTCCTTCGTACGAGCGTTGTGAGCCCGATGATGAGCACCATCCCAGCCACGATCACGGCCAGCACCGCTACCAGCGAGTCCAAAGCGGGGGTGAGGGCGCTCAAGCCTTGATCGGGCCTGGATATCACAATCTGTACCGGATTTACCATGGTTTCCGCCTCCAGGCCAAGAGAATCTCGCACAAGCACTTTGAGCGTATGGGATCCGGTCCGACGGAACTCTGACAGATCAAACTCGAATCTGTCAAACGGTTCTTCTCGCCGCACATCGACAACTTCGTCGTCAACAAGCAGCGAGCTGCGTTCAATGCTGCGAGCATGCCCATCTGGGAAGGTGGTCAATATCTTGAGTTCGAATGTGGTTGGAGTGATTTCCTCTACGGCCAAATCAGGGTCGTCGGTCTGACGCACGATCTCATTAGGCGGTTGTATGAACGCAACTTCGGGAGGCTGTACATTAATTTCATACTCTACTGGCGGCGAACTCGTCTCAAAATCGCCGTCAGTGATCTGAAGCTGCAGCGAGTGGGAGCCTGCCGTATTTGCCCGCGAGGAGAACGTGACCTTGTATTGAACTCGCTGATCAAGGATGCGATCCGCAACCGAACCTATGCCGCCCTCGGCATCGAAGGCCAGAAACTGACCGCCAGTAGCCTCTGCCAACTCTCGCAAGGGTTCAACCTCAGGCTGCTCCAAAACCTCATCACTGGAAAATAAAATGGTGTAGATGGCGGTGCCGGACTCGCTCGCGCGGGAAATCGCGTTTGCGATGGGTAGATCTCGTGGCGTTTCAATGATGGGAGTCATGAAGACGAGTGAGCTCGGCTGCGCGGCAGCTTCCAGCGGATCGGCTGAGAAATCCAACGCAAGCAAAAGCAGATCGAAGCCAGAGATGGATCCTTCAAAGGTCGGCTCCATCACGTCCAAAGCGGCTGCAAGCTCGGCCGCCGCGTTGGAGTGCTGAATGAGCAGACCGTCAGAGGTCAGCAGGCTGAGGTCATCGACTCCAATCAGGCTGGCAGCGGGATCGCGCCAATAATCGAGCAATTCCTGCCGTAAGTAGTCGAATCGAGTCAAACCATGTGAATCGCGCACGCCGAGGCCGGGGGCGGTATTAATCACAAAGACCTGTCGAGTGCCGACCAATACCTCTTCGACCACAAGGTCGTCCACCGGAAGGCCATCTTCAAGGATTTGAAAGTTTCCGGCGGTGAGACCCGGAATACGCCGACCGGCGCTATCCGAAACGTTCACCATCAAACTGATGGTCGGAAAGGCCTGCGTATCCGGCTCGGATATGCTCAGAGAGGGTTGAATCTGTGAGGTCGGGCGGAGCACAAAGATGAAAAGAAGGCTGAGACGCCCCCAGCGGTGCATTCGGAGATTTTAGCACGCAAGGCTATTCCCACTCAATCGTAGCGGGAGGCTTGCTTGTGATGTCATAGACCACGCGATTGACGCCTGTGACTTCGTTGACGATGCGACTGCTAATTAGCGCGAGCAGATCATGCGGCAAACGAGCCCAGTCGGCCGTCATAAAATCCTCTGTTGTCACGACCCGCAGTACGATCGTTTCACCATAGGTTCGCTGATCTCCCATCACGCCTACCGAGCGCACGGGCAACAAAACCGCAAAGGCTTGATCGGAGACCTGCTCATGGGATTGCAATTCGTCCGTAAGGATTCGATCCGCTGCGCGCAGTCTCTCGAGGCGGGGAGGGGTTAGCTGGCCTAAGCACCGCACCGCCAGGCCCGGGCCGGGGAAAGGCTGACGTTCCAGCAGCGCATTGCTCAAGCCAAGCTCGCGTCCCACCTTGCGTACCTCATCCTTAAAAAGGAATCGCAGAGGCTCAACAAGCTCGAACTCCATATCCGGTGGCAATCCGCCCACGTTGTGATGGGTTTTGATCCGAGCCGCGACTTCACGATCCTGGCCGCTTGATTCGACAACATCCGGGTAAATCGTCCCCTGCACCAGAAAGGTAGGCTGCTCCATGTGAGCTGCGGCCTCTTCAAACACGCGAATGAACTGCTCGCCGATGATTCTTCGCTTCTGCTCGGGATCGTCGACATCCTTCAGGTTGGTCAGAAAGCTTTCAGACGCATCGACCACTTGCAATTGATCGCCCAACAGGGGGCCGAGGCTGGAAGAGACCATCTCGCGCTCCCCGCTGCGCAGCAAGCCGGTATCTACGAACACGCAATGCAGCTGTGCCCCCAAAGCCTTATACGCCAGCACGCTAGCGACGGCAGAATCGACCCCGCCGCTTACCGCCGCAATTGCGCTACCATCACCTACCTGATCTCGAATGCTTCGAACTGCCTCGGAGCTAATAGATGAGGGCGACCAGTCCGCCTGCGCCCCGCAAATGTCCACGGCAAATCGGCGCAGGATTTCCTGGCCCATCGGCGTATGTTCGACCTCAGGGTGGAATTGAAGGCCGTAAATCTGATCGGTTGGGTTTCCCATCGCCGCGTTTGGTGAGTTCTTCGAACTGGCAATGGCTTGAAATCCGTCTGGCAGCACATCCACTCGATCTCCGTGTGACATCCAAACCTGTTGAGCGCCAAGTTCAAGAAGACCATCTTCAGTATCCACCTGGATTTCTGCTGAGCCATACTCGCGAGAATCAGCAGGGGCGACCTTGCCTCCAAGGGCGTCGGCCAGTGCCCGCATTCCATAGCAGATGCCCAGGATGGGTCGGCCAGACTCAATGACGAAGTCGGGTATTCGGGGCGCACCTTCTTCATAGATAGAGGCTGGCCCACCCGACAATATGTAGCCCGATGGCTCAAGGCTCAAAATGGATTCGGCGGGGGCGTCGTAAGGAAAGAGCTCGCAGTAGACCTGGGCCTCTCGCACCCTGCGCGCGATCAGCTGTGAGGTTTGGGATCCAAAATCGATGATGGCGATGAGGTCGCCCATAAGAATTTATTTGTCCTCGAACACTATCTTGCCTTCACTCATTTCAGTGATCACCGCCAGCGCCTCAATTGGAACGTCGAATCGGCCCAGAAGCTCGCGCCCGCCCTCGAACTGTTTCTCGATCAAGGTGCCAATGCCGACTACCGATGCCCCCGCTGCGCTGGCCAACCGCACCAGGCCCATGATGGTTTGTCCCGATGCAAGGAAGTCATCGATGATCAACACCTTTTCGTCGAGACCCAAGAACTCTGGCGATACGATGAGTTCCACGGTTCGGCCTTTTGTGTGCGAAGGTGCAAGCGTCAAAAAGATCTGATCGGGCATCGTGATGGGCTTGGACTTACGTGCATAGACCACAGGTAGACCCAGCTCGAGTGCGGTGGTCAGAGCCGGTGCGATGCCGGAAATCTCCGCCGTCAATACCTTTGTTGCGCCAACCTCGCGAAATTTCCTGGCCAGCTCTTTTCCGCAGGCCGCCATCAAAGCCGGATCAACCTGATGATTGATGAACCCATCGACCTTGAGGATGCCTCCACCAAGGTTGGAGCCATCCTTCAGAATTCTTTGTTCTAGAATTTTCATGCTTTGAATCGCAGCGGGGTATCTCGATTTTACAGCGGGCGATCCGCGCGGCCAAGGTCA
>CAYZXF010000180.1:0-2582 GCA_964482355.1 uncultured Anaerolineaceae bacterium
TGGGAGGGACCGGGCAGTACGTGACCGCCATCCTGGAAGGCTGGGCGCCGCCGCCGAAAGCAACCGACGATTCCATTCGGATCCGATACGAAGATTTCGCTGCTGAGCACGGCACCTCTGCACTTCATGCCGAACTGCAAAAGATTGACCCCGATTCGGCCGCCAGGATCGATCCCGAAAATATCCGCCGGGTTGCTCGCGCGCTAGAAGTCTACGAACTCACCGGAACTCCGCCCAGCGAACAGCGCCGTGCCAGCCCGCCGGACTACCGGGTCCTCCGACTCGGCCTCCATCTTCCAAGGCCAGAGCTTTACTCCCGCATCGACGAGCGAATCGATCGCATGCTGGAGCGCGGGCTGGTCGCCGAGGTGCGGGAGCTGCTGGACCGTGGGATCGAATTAGATCATTCACCCATGTCAGGCATCGGCTACCGTCAGATTGGTGAATTCTTGCTTGGCAATCAGACGCTCGAGCAGGCCGTGGTGGAGATGCGTCGACTGACCAGGCAGTTCGTGCGCCGGCAGGCCAACTGGTTTAAGCCGGATGATCCCAATATCGAGTGGAATGACCTAGGGGATGGGCTGGCGGATCGGCTGGTCGATCGGATCAGAAGCTGGTTGCAGATCGATTAGATGTGGATCGGTTGATCGACCGGATCCGTGGCTGGTTCAGTCCTGATCAGGGGCTGAATTGATTCAAAATCAGGTACGCGATTGCGGCAATGATTGCGGTGATAGGGATCGTCATCAGCCAGGCGTAGACCATAGAGCGCAGGACATTCCAGCGAACTTTATTGACTCGTTCGCCGGCGCCGGCACCTACAATGGCCAAGCTCATCACCTGGGTCGTGCTGACGGGCCCACCCCAAATGGAGGCGCCGAGGATTACCCCCGCTCCTGAAACTTGTGAAGTGAAGCCGTGGATCGGGCGCACTTTGTAGATTTTCCCTCCCAGGGTGCGGATCAGCCGCCAGCCACCCAGTGCGGTTCCCAGAGCGATCGCAGAGGCGCTCACGAAGATCACCCAGGTCGGAATGACAAACGAATCCGTGATCCCGGCGGTCAGGAGACCAAGCGCAATGACGCCCATGGTCTTCTGCGCGTCGTTGGATCCGTGGCTGAGCCCCAGCCCGATCAAAGTCGGAATCTGCATCCGTCGAAAACCAGTGTTCACTCCGGGCGTCGCGCCTCGCACGGCCCAAAGCGTGAGGCGCATGAATAAGAATGCGGTCAACAGCCCAAGCGGCGGAGAAAGCAAGAGCGCCAGGACAATCTTCATCAAACCATCGAGTTTCACCACGCCAACACCGGCCGCGATGATGGCGGCTCCTAATAGGCCGCCTATCAGTGCATGGGACGAGGAGGAAGGCAATCCAAAATACCAGGTGATCAAATTCCAGATGATGGCTGATACCAGGGCGGCCACCACTACGGTTTGGGTGATGGCATCTGCTTCCAGAAGGTCCTCGCCGATGGTTGTAGCTACAGCCACGCCGAACAGGAAGGGGCCGATAAATTCTGAGATGGCGGCCAGCATTAGTGCGACTCTCGGGCGGGCGGCCCTGGACGAAATCACGGTTGCCACGATGTTGGAGCTGTCGTGCATGCCATTAAGGAAGTCGAAGACCAGGGCCAGGCCGATAAGAATGATGATTAGCATTGGGAGGGAGCATACCAAAACGCGGCTTACGCGCCAAATGAATGGGTTTTTTCGTGCGACATGCGCCGCTTGAAGCCGCGTTCACAGGGGGATAAACTTCAGCGGAGGGGTTCTTTGCTTGCGATTGCGTGGACTGCCAGCACCGTGAGCGAAATCGCCAATGCAGGCGCCGCTGCAAGCCACGGAGCGGATTGGAGATGGGAGCGGCTGCTGTTTAAGAGTGCACCCCATTCTGGGATCGACGGGTCCCCGGCGAGGCCAAGGAAGGTCAGCGTCGTAACCGCCAGAAATGTCCAAGCAAAATAGGTGCCGGCGTACGAGGTCAGCTGCGGCAAGGAGTTGGGGAGCAAGTGCCGGGAGGTAATCCACAGGCTGTTGCCACCGCTGGCCTGGGCAGCCATGACATAGCCTTCCCCCAGAAGCTTATTGACAATAGTTCTTGTCACCCTCCCAAAGCTTGGAGCGAATCCAATTCCGACCGCCAAAACCACTGCCGCGATTCCGGGCCCCCATGCGGCCACAAACAGCATGGCCAGCAGCAATCCGGGGATCGCGAGCATCACGTTCGATAGCCAGTTGACAGCCGTCTCATAGCGTCCGCCAACGATCGCGGCAGAAAATCCAAGCATCCCTCCGAGAATCAGCGTGACAGCTACCGCCAGCCCGGTGAGCAGCAAGCTTAATCGAGCGCCGTACATCATTCTTGCCAGGAAGTCTCTACCTAGCGCGTCTGCACCAAGCGGCAATTCCCTCCCAGGCGGCGTCAGCGGCTCAAAGAGTGACTGATCGGGAGGATGTGGGCTCAATAGCGGAGCCAGCAGCGCGATCCCGATAATTGCGGCCAGCCAGAGTATTGCAAAACGTCTGGTCATCAATTTATCCGCGGTCCCGCAAGCGAGGGTCCAGGATCCATCCGAGTCCGT
>CAYZXF010000181.1:0-6358 GCA_964482355.1 uncultured Anaerolineaceae bacterium
CTCTACTTCGGAGTGCCGTGTATGGGGGCGGTGGTGCACACACTCAACCTGCGCCTGCCACCCAATCAGCTCGCTTACATCATTAATCATGCTGAAGATCAGGTCATTTGTGTGGATCAAAGCCTGCTGCCCATCCTGGAAAAAGTCGCCGACGAGCTCAAGACCGTACGGCACGTTGTTATCATGGGCGAGGGGCCGCTCCCTGAAACATCGCTGCCGAATGTACTGAGCTACGAAGAACTGCTCGCCGCCGAGCCGCCCGATCACTCCTGGCCCCAGCTGGGCGAGGACGACGCCGCCGCGATGTGTTACACCTCTGGCACTACAGGCAACCCCAAGGGAGTGTTGTATTCACACCGCGCTATATACCTGCACACTATGGGCGAGTGCATGACAGATAGCTTCGGCCTGTCCGAAAACGATGTGGTCATGCCAGTCGTGCCAATGTTTCATGCCATGGCCTGGGGCCTGCCTTTTGCGGCGACATTCCTGGGCTGCCGACAAGTTTTTCCCGGCGCGCACCTGCAGCCGCGGGACCTGGCCGAGTTGATCCAGGACGAACGCATCACCCTGACGGCCGGCGTGCCTACCTTGTGGCTGGGCTTGCTAGGCCTGCTCGAAAAAGAACGCTACGACCTCTCCAGCCTGCGCACAATGCCCGTGGGTGGGGCGGCTGCGCCACGCGCGATGATCGAGGGCTACCAGAAGAAATTTGGGGTGCCCATCACCCACGCATGGGGCATGACCGAAACGACTCCGCTCGGCACCGTGTCCCGGCTCAAGAGCTACATGCACGACTGGCCAGAAGACCGGCAGTTCGAGGTGCGCGCCAAGCAGGGAATGCCGGTGCCAGGAGTCGAAATCCGGGTCGTGGACGAGGACGGGAACGAAGTTCCCTGGGACGGCAAGTCGATGGGTGAGCTCCAGGTACGCGGCCCATGGGTTATCAGCGCCTACTATGACGACCCGCGCTCCGCCGACTCGTTTGTCGATGGCTGGTTCCGCACTGGCGATGTGGTGACGATGGACTCTGAAGGTTACATACAGATCGTGGATCGGACGAAAGACCTGGTCAAGAGCGGTGGCGAGTGGATTTCGACGGTCGAGCTGGAAAACGCGATCATGGCACACGTCGGGATTTTGGAAGCGACGGTGATCGCCGTGCCGCATCCCAAATGGCAGGAGCGCCCGCTGGCGATCGTGGTCCCCAAACCGGATCTGGACAGGCCGCCGAGCAAAGGTGAGATCTACGACCTGCTGCGGGAAAAGATTGCGAAATGGCAGCTGCCCGACGACATTGTGTTTGTCGAGGCCATCCCCAAGACCAGTGTTGGCAAATTCGATAAGAAGGTGCTCCGGGTGGAGTACGCGAACTACCGGCTACCCGAGACCCGATAATCGTCAGATATAAAAAGAAGGCTATCTGATCAGGGAGAAAAACCATGATGATATTCTGGGTTCCCGCGAGTTAACAGTGACGAAAGCCCCAGGTGCTCTGCTATACAACATTCTCATGTTTGGCCGCCTCCTGCGGGCAATCGGCCTGGATGTTGATACGCTAGACGTGAGCGATTTCGTCCGCTCCCTGGATTGGATCCAGATGAGTGGGCGGAGCGAGTTCTATTACGCCGCACGCTGCCTGTATGTCAATCGGCGGGAAGATTTACAGCTCTTCGATAAGGCCTTCGATTGGTTCTGGCAGCTACCTGCAGGGAAGGAAGAGAAGATCCAGCTGGATCTAAGTCGGCTTGCTGATCGCCTTCGCAGGAGCGTCGATCGCTCCGCTTCCAGCAAGGACTTCCGTCCGGAGAATACGAAACAGGGAAGGTTGGGAGAGCCTGAAGACGGTCAGCCCCAGGTCATCCACGCAACGTTAAGCTACAGCCCTACGGAGATGTTGCGCCAGAAGGATTTCGGGGAGCTCAGCGACGACGATCTTCGAGAGGTCAAGCAACTGATAAATAAACTGACCTGGAGGCTTGGAGATCGCCGCAGCCGTCGTTGGCGCCCCGGAAAGGCGAGGCAGGTCGACTTTCGACGTACGCTGAGGCGCAGCATGAGGAATGAGGGGGAGCTTTTGGAGCTCGCTCGCCGCCAACATAAGATGAGACCGCGCCCGCTTGTGGTAATCGCCGATATTAGCGGTTCAATGGAACGCTACACACGCTTGCTGTTGCACTTTATCTACGCTCTCCGGATCAGCATGGACTCAAAGGTAGAAGCCTTTGTTTTCGGCACCCGCCTCACCCGCATCACTCGCCAGCTACGAAGTCGCGATGTTGAGGACACTCTGAAGGAGATCGCGCGGCGCGTGCCGGATTGGTCGGGGGGCACGCGCATAGGGCAGGGGCTTAAGACGTTCAACTATGAATGGGCGCGCAGGGTGCTTGGGCATCGGGCGGTGGTCCTGCTTATCAGCGATGGTTGGGATCGTGGGGACATCGGTGTGCTTCGACGCGAGATGGCGCGACTTCAGCGGAGCAGCCACCGCCTCATCTGGCTCAATCCGCTCCTGGGCTCAGCCGAATATAAGCCCCTCACTCGCGGTATTCAGGCTGCCCTGCCCTATGTGGACGACTTTCTGCCCGTCCATAATCTCGCCAGCTTGGAGGATCTTGCAAACCAGCTGGAGCGAATAGACGATAGGCGGCCGATTCGTCGTCAACAACGACCTGATCTTGATCTGCAGGCGATTTAGGTGCAGCTAGGGGACTTTCTTGAGCGCAAATGACCTGGTAGGAATTGTCATGGCCGCCGGCGAATCAAGCCGCTTCGGAACGGCGAAGCAGCTGCTCCCCTTTGGGGACACCACGTTGCTTGGGCATGTGGTTCGTAACGTTAATCGATCTACGCTTGACAGAGTTGTGGTCGTGCTCGGTCGAGAGGCTCCAGAGGTGAGGAGCAGTTTCGAGTCCGGTCCTGCGGTGGTGGTTGACAACCTGTCTTATGGTGAAGGCTGTGCCTCCTCCCTGTTAGCCGGATTGGATGAGGCGGGGGAATGTGCGGGTATCGTCCTGATCCTCGGCGATCAGCCAGGTGTCAAGGCCGCTTATATCGATTCGGTTGTCACTGAGTGGCGAACTACGCCGCATTGGGCTTCGGCGACACAGTACAGGGAAAACCTTGGACATCCACTAGTGTTTGCTCAAGCCGCATTCGATGACTTGCGAGCGTTACATGGCGATAAGGCTGTATGGAAGCTTATTGAAGGTTACCCGGATCGAGTCCTACGGGTCGAGATTGACGCCGAACTACCTCCCGATATCGACACCCCTGCCGAGTATGAGGCCGAGCTCGCACGGTTCCACCGCTAGATTTTCCCAGCTGTAAGCCAAGGATTAGCCGTTACAACAACGAAATTGAAGTACGTATCTGACACTAATCAACGAAATCGTTCAGGAATTGTCGAAGAATGTTCGAATTGCACAACTGTCCGATCAAATTGGGAAGGAGCACTGGCCCGGGAAGTTCCCACCCCAATTTTCCGATTGAGCTGATCGGTCCTCAATGGATCGCGAAGGTACCTCGGTAAATTGCATGTCCCACCTCTAACAGCCAAGCTGGAATCTCGGCTCGGGGATCGTGGAAAAACCTTACAGCTCTAAGGTATCCTTCCCAATGATGGCCGCCTCCGAGGCAGCAAACCCAAACGAGAAGCGATACCGGAAGGTAAAGTTGTTCGAGCCGCTTGAGCTCAGAAGCGTGACCACGCGCAATCGGATCATGGTGTCACCGATGAGCCAGTATAGTGCCCCTGAATCAATCCCCACCGACTGGCACTACGTTCATTTAGGCACTCGGGCGGTGGGCGGAGCGGGGATTGTCATGACGGAGGCCACCGCGGTCGAGCTGCGAGGCCGGATCTCGCCATGGGACGTCGGACTATGGAGTGACGAACAAGAGTCGGCCTTTGCGCGAATCACGGAATTTATCTCAGAACAGGGTGCAATCCCTGGAATCCAACTGGCTCACGCCGGTCGGAAGGCATCCCACATGCGTCCGTGGGAAGATCGAAAGCCAATCTTTCGTGAGGACGGAGGCTGGGAAACCGTCGCCCCGAGTCCCCTTCCGCTGAACGCGGACGACATTGTACCGACCGAACTCACCACCGATCAGATTAGCGAGATTCTTTCCAGTTACCAGGAATCTGCCCAACGTGCGCTTCGCGCGGGATTCAAGCTCATCGAAATCCACGCTGCGCACGGCTATCTTCTGCATTCTTTCCTCTCGCCACTGACGAATCAGCGCAGCGATGACTATGGCGGAAGTTTCGACAACCGGGTGAAGATGGTTCTTGAAGTTGCAAAAACGGTTCGTGAAATCTGGCCGGATGAGCTCCCGCTCTTTGTTCGCATCTCAGTCAAGGACTGGGTAGACGGAGGTTGGGATGTGCCGGACAGCGTGGAACTCGCCAAGCGGCTGGGGCCGCTGGGAGTCGATCTCATCGACTGCTCGAGCGGGGGGGCGGTGCTGGAGCAGCAGATACCAGTACATCCTGGATATCAAGTTCCGCTGGCTCAAGCCGTCCGAGAGGGCGCGGAGATCAAATCCGCGGCGGTGGGTCTCATTAGTGAGCCGGTGCAGGCGGAGGAGATCCTGGCCAACGAGCGAGCAGATCTAATAGTTATCGGACGGATGGCATTGTGGTCCCCATATTGGCCCCACCATGCGGCAAGCGCACTCCATTCTGAAGTAAAGCTCCCGATCCAATACGCTCGATCTGGGATCTATTCCTATTGACCTCTCGCGCTAAGAAACTCCTCTCCTATAAGCTCGCCGATTACATCGCGATTGGCACACCTGGCCAAGCCCTTACTGTCGACGAGGGCGGCTACCCGCAGACGTCTTTTACTTGGGTGACGACCAACTCTATTCATCTCCTGCGTTTCGGCGCCGATCATGGAAGCCCAACCATGGCCAACATCGACCGGTCTGGGCTAGCCGCAGTACAGATCGTCACGGACGAGGGACAGCCTTATCTGATAAAGGGCGTGGCGGTGATTGTGAACTCGAGAATTGAATCTGCGCCGTTTGCAATGGCGCTCGCGGAGCTGGAAATTCTAGAGGTGCTTGATCAGTCGTGGGTCGGGGTCAGCGTGAACCCCTTTGACTATGAATGGGCGCCGGAAGATCAAGATGAAATGCTCGAGATGCAGAGGGCGGTGTACAAGGAGATGCGCGAGTGGATCGAGTAGTGATGCTAGAAAATTGTCCATTGGATCTGTGCGCTCGATACCCTGCGGAGGGTTGTTGAATGCCCAAGATCATCGGAGAGGATCTGACCATCCAGCAATTGGTCGATGTGGCAAGAGGGGGTGAATCAATCGATGCGCTGGATAAAGCCACGACCGATCGCATGCAGGCCAGTGCGACGATCGTCGAAGAGGCCGTCAGATCAGGCCAGTCGCCCCTATATGGCGTAACAACTGGATTTGGACCGCTTGCGACGGTCCGAATCGATCCCGATCAAGCTCAATCGCTCAGCCGCAATGTTGTTCTTTCGTCCATGGTTGGAGTCGGCCCACCGCTTGGTGAAGACATCGTCAGGGCGATGATGCTGATTCGTCTGAATACCTTCGCAAAGGGCCTCTCCGGCGTTCGTCCGCTGCTAGCAAAAACCGTGCTTGAAATGCTCAATGCTGGAGTGACGCCTTATGTACCTTCTAAGGGTTCGCTTGGGGCAAGCGGCGATTTGGCCCCGCTGGCACACATCGCGGCGGTAGTGTCCACTGGAGAGCACGACGACGAGAGTGGCCAGGCATGGTTTGGTGGCGAGCTGTTAAGCGGGGCCGAGGCGATGGAACGTGCTGGCATCGACAGGGTCGTTCTTGAGGCTAAGGAAGGCCTGGGCTTAACAAACGGCACGAATTTCATGGTCGCGGCCGCCGCGCTTGGCCTTTACGACGCAAACAACTTGCTGCTCCACGCCGAGCTTGCAGCAGCGCTGACATTCGAGGCGCTGCTCGGGTTAACCACCGCGCTGGATGAACGATTGCATGTCGCAAACGGCCAGCCGGGCCAGATCCAAAGCGCGCGGAACCTGAAGCGACTGCTAGCCGGCAGCCGGCTTGTGGACTCGGACCCCTCACGAGTGCAGGACCCATATAGCTTGCGGTGTACACCGCAGGTCCTCGGACCGATCCGCGACATGTTGGGATTTCTGAACGAGCGAGTCAGCGCCGCGCTCAATGCGGCGACTGACAATCCTCTGTTCTTCGACGGGGGTGACTCGATATCGGGTGGAAACTTCCATGGCCAGGGGCCGGCGCTTTGGCTGGACACGCTTTCAATCGCGGTCGCGCAAATTGCAACCATCTCTGAGCGCCGAACCTTTCGAATGACGACTCCTGAGCTCAGC
>CAYZXF010000182.1:0-2425 GCA_964482355.1 uncultured Anaerolineaceae bacterium
AAATCGGTGCTCGAGGATTTCAAGAATGGCCGTGGCGGCATCGTGACGATTATTGGTGAGGCGGGCCTCGGCAAAAGCCGTTTGATCGAAGAGCTGAAGGCGGAATTCGAAGCCGATTTAGATCCCGAAACACCTGATCTGTGGAGTGAACTGCGCGGCATCGCCTACGATGCCTCCCTTCCGTATGGACTCTTCGTTCAGCAATTACGGCAGACCTACGGTGTCACGCTCGACGACTCCCCCGAGACTGTCCATGAGAAGATGACGGCGTTAATTGGCGATGCACGGTCAGAAATGGGGCAGCGATTTATTCGTGTCATTGGAGTCCTCTTGACGCTCGCGCGTCAATCTGAGGAAACAGACAACGGATCACCCCTTGAAGGGGAGGCGCTCAAGCGGGAGCTCTTCCAGGCAATGTTCGACTTGTGGAGTGGAGAGATCACTGCCATTGGTAGCAGCATCGCGGTTCTGGACGACCTCCAGTGGGCAGATGACGCTTCGGTGGAGTTGCTTCTCCACCTATTTCAACTTACCGAAGAGATGCCGATTTTAATCATTTGCGCGATGCGCCCCTACCGAGATTCCCCGGCCTGGCGAATTAAGGCCGTAGCCGAAAGGGATTATCCGCACCGGTATACCGAGATCGTCCTTCGGCCGTTTGCTTCCGGTGAAGAGCAGAACCTGGCGCGCAATCTGCTTGACTTGCCCGATCTGCCGAAGGAGATGGGAGATCTCATCGTACGGAAATCGGAGGGCAACCCGTTCTTCGTCGAAGAGCTCGTACGCACCTTTATCGACCAGGGTGTCGTGACCCGGGAAGAGAATGGTCAGGCCTGGCGAGTCGCTCAGGAGGTCGGAACGATACCTATCCCCGATAATCTGCAGGCCGTTATCGTGGCGCGCATGGACCGACTCGAGAAGGAAGTCCAACGGACTTTGCAGCTAGCGTCAGTCATTGGCCGTTCCTTTTATCACCGGGTCCTGCAGAGGATTTCGGAGCTGGAAGCCGAACTCGATCGACATCTCAACACACTGCAGCGAGTCGAGATCATCCGGGAAGCCGCTCGAGTACCCGAGCTGGAGTTTATGTTCCGTCACGAGCTCACGCGGGATGCTGCGTATCAATCGATCCTGAAGAAGCGTCGCCGCGAGTTCCACGAGAAAGTGGGACAGGCGCTGGAGGAGTTATTTCCGGAGAGACAAGAGGAGCTAGCCCCGGTGTTGGCGCATCACTTCTCGGAGGGGGGGGACCTGGAGCGGGCACTGAAATACTACACGGTGGCTGGCGACACCGCAGTTCGACTGTTCGCCAATGCCGAGGCGATCTCTCATTACTCAAAAGCCATTGAGCTGGCAAAGCGAGATTCTGTTACAGGCGATCAAATGGTTCACCTGTTCACAAGCCGCGGGAGGGCGATGGAGCTAGGAGCGGCCTACGAAGACGCCCTCGCCAACTATGACGAACTTGAAGCCATTGCCTCTGAGCGGGAGGATCGATCGATGGAGCTGGCAAGCCTGCTCGCCCGCACCACACTCCGGGTCACGATCAATCCTGCATTTGACCCTAAGAAGGGTCAGGCCCTCTGTGACAAGGCGCTTGAGCTTGCCAGAGAACTAAGTGACCGCGAATCTGAAGCGAAGGCGTTTTGGAATCTTCTCATCCTTAATATGTGGACCGAACGGCCCGAAGAAGCTATCGAGTTTGGAGAGAAAGCCCTGGCCATCGCCCGAGAGAATAACTTCCGGGAACTATTAGCATTTATCTTGCATGACCTGTCGGCTGTGTATCCATTTTTCCAAGAGCGCGCCGATGACGCCCAGCGCGTATTAAACGAAGCCAATGCGCTGTGGAAGCAACTGAGCAACACGCCGATGTTGGCCGACAATCTGATTCGCTATATGCTGGTGGATCTATTGCAGGGTGATTTTGCACAAGCGCAAGTTCACGGGAAAGAAGCCTACGATCTTAGCCTTACCATAGACAATCTCTACGGTCGTTCGCTCAGCCGGCTCGGAGCGGGGAATGCGCTTTTTGAAGAAGGCAGGCTGGACAAGGCCTTGCCCGCACTGGAAGAGCCGGTCGAACTCAGCGAACAGTCGGGCAACGCGTTCATCAGCATTAGTGCGCAGGTGTCATTGGCGCTGGCGTACGCAGACATGGGCGCCATTGAGCGCGCGATGGAAATTGCCAAAAATGCGCTCGCGATGGCTGAGGATCAGTTTCCTCACCAGATTCCACTGGCGCAGGCGGTCCTATCCCTTATCTACCTCGGGAGCGGTCATCACGTGAAGGCGACCGAGGCACTGGCGGAAGTCGAACATTTCCATGACCTCAGATTTCGATATGCCTTCCCTCCTCCGATGTATGTCCGCGTAGGGCTAGCGCAGGTTGAGCTCGCTATGGTCGACGAAGACTATCAGAAAG
>CAYZXF010000183.1:0-1683 GCA_964482355.1 uncultured Anaerolineaceae bacterium
AACTGCTCAAAGAGTACATCTCCGATAAACCAGGCGATTACCATACAGCCGCAACAGAGCAGCGATGAAACGGATATCACGATCGCCGCAATAATCAGCCAACGCGATTGACCTTGAGTTGATTCCGTTTCTTCAGTCATCTATCACACACATCGGGCAACAAATTCTAATTCAAGCTTGACTAAACGCAGAGTGAGCCCTGCGTAGAGGGCTCATTGTGTATAATCGCTTTCCGTTCCTCGGTAGCTCAACTGGCAGAGCATCCGGCTGTTAACCGGAGGGTTACTGGTTCGAATCCAGTCCGAGGAGCCTTTTTCATCTCTCGGAGCCTGGCAGCGCCATTGGCCATGCTGCCATCCCCAGGCCCACTATCATTACCCGATACCAGCAGATAGTCGGCCGAAGAGCCGATATGAAAAGTACCGATCTTGACGGTCCTTAGAAAGTGAAACTCTTACTCAATGTGGGGCTCGTCTATGATCGGTGAGGCCTTACGCAGCAGCCGAAGCCACCTCGGGCGCAGCCTCCTCTGCGGGTCGGGCGGCCAGCGTGAAGCCTGCATACATGAAGATCGCTGCAATCAATTCCCCGACGTACAGGAAATCGCCAACCCCAAAACGAGTCAGTGTGCTGGCAGAGGCAATGAGTATGGCCCCGATGGCGATCAGCACATTGCCCAGCGCTCGATTTGGCAACACTCCCTTTCTCAAGAATAGCCAGGATGACCAAAGGGCTCCACCAACCAACATGATGGTGCCGTATATGTTAAAGAAGATCGTGGTGGTTCTGATTGGTGCACCCAATGGCAATATTCCGCGCTTGGCGGTAACCAGTTCTCCTCGGCGCTCCACCTCCACCAGCTTGACTCCGGCCGGAACTGTGTCACCTTCCTCGATTACATCGGTTTTGTACTGTTCGCTAAGTGGCAGTCTCCCATCGAATACGGTTGAGTCCAGATTGGACATCACCCCCAGCATGAGCACGAGCGCTCCGAGACTGGCGGCAATCAAGATTCCTGTTACGACGTGCCGCCAACGCTTCCGGACTAAAAGCAGATAGGTCCCATGTCCGATCCATGCCGCAGTTAGCACTGCCCCGAAGAAATACCAGGTAAAGAAAATGACAGAACTCCAGCCTGCAGTCGCGAAATAGGCTTCCGCGAAACTTGCGGCTGTGAACATGCCAAGCCCGATGCCCCAGAACAAGAAATAGTCTCTCTTCCTCAAGAGCCAGCGCCGAAAGACCGAGACTGTAAAAACCACCATTACAAATGTCGTAATGAACGGCAGAATGAGATTTAGCTCCATGGGACCCTCCTTGCGTGCGAAATGGTTTGCAGCTAGCTCACCGATGTCAAATAAACAACGATTGCGAAGATGATCAGCAGAACAGTGAGGACACCTAACACTACGATCAGAGCCGGGAGTAACCGAGTGTAAAAAACGGATCCTTCCGGTACTCGAGAGCTCCCGAGCTTGCGTGGTTTGGGTTGATCGGGAATCGGTGCGCCACTACGCTCTTCGGGATTGGTCAATTGGATTCAACGGATCTGCGCTGTCAAAATCTGCGTAAATCTACATAAATTTGCAGTTTTCGACAGATATACATGGATCATAAGGCAGATTGTTGTGGAATTGATTGAACCTTCCGTGAGAGTTCGTCGAAGCTAGGCAGCCGCGCGCT
>CAYZXF010000184.1:0-5438 GCA_964482355.1 uncultured Anaerolineaceae bacterium
TAATTTTCACTTCTCTGGTTATGCCCCCTAACGGCTGCGAGCTGCCTGTGCTTGGGCCGCAGGCACAAGTGAGGGGCCGGGGATCGAGCCATCAAGGCCTTTACCAAGAGCCCGCTTCTAGACTTTCTCTTGCTTACGCCGCCCCATCCCCGGCCCGCTCCTGCGAGTTGTTAGGCAGAAGGTTCCCGTGCGATGAGCCTGTTCACCGGAAACTTGTGGGAGGATTTTATGTCGTCGAGGATTTCCTCCACAAAGAACTCAATCTTCCAATCGTGATAAAGAGTGAGGATTTCACCGGAACGCCAGCAGCGCTCCAGCGGATCCGCCTCCGGATCTTTCTGAACAAACGGCTTATCAATCGGGACCGTCAATGCATGAATTCCGCCAGACGTCGTGAATTGCTTGTAGTTGGAGACGATTTCCTCCCTAAGCGGCGGAACGATGTAGTGCAGGGTTCCGGATGCAACTATCACATCATAAGAGTTGTCTAGCCGATATTCATTAATGTCCGCTTGAAAGAACTCAATGGCCAATCTCTGCTCTTCAGCCCATGCCTGCGACTTCTTTACACCTTCGGGGGAGGAATCAAACGCCGTAACTCGATAGCCGTTGCGCGCGAAGAATAGAGAGTCCTTCCCTTCGCCACTTCCAACATCCAATAGCGTTTGCTCCACTTGGGGAGGGAACATCTGAAACAATATGCGCGCTATCGAAGAAGGCTGGCTTCCCCAATAGAGATCTTCAGAGCTGTACTTATCATCATAGAACTTGGACATCTATCGGTTTCCTTCTGCCTAACGGCTGCGAGCTGAGGGGCCGGGGATCGCTATCGGAAATCCTCTCCAACTACCCGCATTACCGTCATTTCTTGCCTGTGGCGCTGAACCACGGTCCGCTCCAGCGAGTTGTTAGGTAGCGGCCATATCAATCATGCCCAAAGGCGAACCTAGTTGGTGCCAAGTGTTTCGATTGAGTCGACAGTGGCTCCGGGAGCTATCACCGTTACGTTTTTTCGAATGTCCTCCAAGTGGAGGCGGACATCTTTCTCTGCAATTCCGGGCGGAGCATAGACGGTAAATACGACTCGTTCGGTCTCTGGACGAATCCGTGTCCTTCGATCAGGGCCATAGACGATACAAGAAACAATGTCAGTTTCATCGGCAATCATCATGTCCCCAGCCTTCACCGTCTGTTCCTCTCCGTTCATGCGAATATAGCTTTCAGTCCCAGTTGCCACATCGATACGAATCGGTTCTTCGATCGCGTTCCAGTCGTGCCCTGCCGTGAGCATGAGGTTCTTCAATTCCGCCATAAACATAGCCTCAACGAGCGCGGCGACCTTAGGAATCGCTCGGTTCTTGAAGACCACCGATTCAAGCTGATGCTGAACATGGTAGGTCTTCCCAAACTGTTTGTAGTAGGTATCGTAGGCAGCTAGAACGGGAATGGCCCGCAAGCTCTCGCGGTCATCGGACGAGAATTGGTCTCGCAGTTCCCGCTCTAGGTCTTCTTTCTTGTGATCGAGTTCCTGATGCTGCTGAGGGTTCTCGACCCCATGCATTGCCAACACGCCGATTGTTGCTCCCGGATGTGCTAGCTTCCAGGCAGGTGCAACTTCAATCATAGAATCTCCCCAGGCCGCTACCTAACTAATGATTCCCTGGAATAATTTCCGGATATACACACTATACGGTGATTCGCGAGAATTCTCGCCACAGTAACGCCAAGAATCGGCGTTTACGCGGTGTAGATTCCCAATAATGTCGTGATAACTTTTTATACGTGAATTTTAGAGCTGCTCGCGACATTCGGGCCGGGCCTTCGAGCGAAAAGGCAAGCGCCGACCTATAGCAGCGGGATGGCCGGCGCTCGACTGAGCGATCTGGCTCATGGGGCGCGAGCCCAGGTGGTGGGAATCTCTTCGAAATGCAGAAGTCTGGAGCGCCGTCGGCCGAGATGACACCGAAAATCTCGAACGGGCTTCAGGCACCGCGTCGCACAGTGCGACGGTGATTAGTTGAAGTCAGGTTGGGGACTATCTTAGAATCTGGTACGGACCGAGCTGCTGGCGAACATATCGAGCTCGGCCTTGATCGACCCACTGAATGGGAACGATCGCACCATTTTCGATCTCCAGGCCGGTGATTCGGCCCGGGAAGATGCCGCTGCCCGTGTTGTAGTAAGGAGGGCTCCCATTAGACGGGAACGACATCCGGTGCGTATGCCCGCAGACCACAATTTGACGATGAGCGTCGATCCAGTCGATGATGCGATGTTCGAGTTTCCCCTTTTCGCGTTCTAACGAAGCAGGTGCTTGCCACTTCTTCAGGAAATCGCGTAGTCGGTAGCCAAATCTCGCTGCACGCCGCGAGAAAAAGTACATCGGATCACACAGGATATCGGCTTGGTGACCGTGGACGGCGAAGAGCCGTTGGCCGCTCAGCCGATGGCGAAAGACGAGCCCCTCGTGTACTAAGAGCCCGTCCTTATGCTCCTTGTGGCCCTCTTGAAAACGCGCTCTGCGCTTGACGTCGTGGTTGCCTAAGATCAGGTGCAGGCGGCTTTCTTTATCCAGGTCGTGGAAAAGGTCAAAGACCCGCTGGTGAGCATGGCGGATCTCCTCGAACGGCCAACCCTTCCATAACTCATCTCCATCGCCCACCTCGACGTAGGTAAAGCCGCGGCGCACATAATTCTGAAGCGAAGCCAGGAAGAGTTCGGCGTTGGGCAGGAATGCGTCGGCCTTGCCTCCGTTGCCGCGGTGCAAATCGCTGAACAGGACGAACTTCGAAGAATCATCGAAGTTGATCGTCTTAGCAGATTCCATCACCTGAGAAAGTCGGCGATGGATTCGGGGGAGCCAGCCCGCTCTGAAGAAGGATGAAGGCCGCGTGGTGGATGTCTTGAGAGATGGAGAGATCATTGAGTTGCGTTTCCTTGCGAATTTCGGTCGGCGCCGCTCTGAAACCTGTCGCCGTGCCGATCGACCTTTGCACTTTATCATCGTCGAGCCGCGCCTCGCATAGTCGACGATTCCTAGAAGCCCCGTCCGCATTGTAAGGTCTGTGTAATGTCGAAAGTTATAATCCCAGCGCGATGTCGATAAACGAGGTGCTTGACCTATTTCGGCGCGACCCGGCCTTTATGAAAAACGTGACGGCCTGGGAGAAATTGCCGGCCCGCGAAGCCAAATACGCGGATTTCCCGGCCGGTCTTGATCCGCGCATCATCTCCGCACTTCAGACGCGGGGCACCGCGCCACTCTTCACCCATCAGGCCGCGGCAGTGGAGGCCGCGCTGGCGGGCGAGAATGTAGTGGTTGTCACTGGGACCGCTTCCGGTAAGACCCTCTGCTACAACCTGCCGGTGCTCCAGGCTGCACTGACAGATCCGGAGGCCCGGGCCCTGTATCTATTTCCCACAAAGGCCCTCGCCCAAGACCAGGCCTCCGCTCTGGCAGAACTACTGCAAACGCTGGACGCGGTGGAACAGGTGCCTGTTCGAACCTATGACGGCGACACCTCGCGAGCGAATCGAAGGGAAGCGCGCGATCAGGCGCGCATCCTCATTACCAATCCCGATATGCTGCATATGGGAATACTCCCGCATCACCCGAACTGGGCGGATCTATTTGGGAACCTGCAGTGGATCGTGCTCGACGAGCTCCACGTGTACCGAGGAGTGTTTGGCTCAAACGTCGCCAATCTACTGCGACGACTACAACGCATCTGTCATTTCTATGGCGCCGATCCCAAATTTGCCCTGACCTCGGCCACCATCGCCAACCCGAAAGAGCTCGCCGAAAAGCTGATCGAGCAGCCGGTTCGGCTGATCCCGCCCGACCTAGACGGCTCGCCGCGCGCCGAAAAGCACGTGATCCTCTACAACCCGCCGGTGATCGACGCCGCGCTTGGAATTCGGCGGGCATATACGCTCGAGACCACACGCATCGCGGAGCGCTTCCTACGAGCAGACGTGCAAACCGTGGTTTTCGCCCGCGCCCGACTGACAACGGAGGTGCTTCTCGGTTATGTGCGGGACAGCGTCGAGGGCGCCGGTGGCGATCCCAAGACCATCCGTGGTTATCGCGGAGGCTACTTGCCGCTCGAGCGGCGGGAAATCGAACAGGGTTTACGGGCGGGCACCGTGAAGGGAGTCGTTGCAACGAATGCGCTAGAACTGGGCGTCGACATTGGCCAGCTTGGAGCGGCGGTGATCGCCGGCTACCCAGGTACGATCGCCAGCCTGTGGCAGCAGGCCGGGCGCGCTGGGCGCAGGGCGGAGACTTCTGCCGCGGTGTTGGTCACATCTGGTGCGCCGTTGGACCAATTTGTAGCGGCCAACCCGCGCTACCTCTTTGAAAATCCGCCCGAGCACGGCTTGATCAACCCGAACAACCTGGCCATTCTGCTGCGCCATTTGCGTTGTGCGACCTTCGAGCTGCCATTCGCGGCCGATGAAAGCTTCGGATCCTTTGAGGATGTGAGAGAACTGCTCGACTTTCTGGCCGAGGAAGGATCAGTGCATCGCTCCAATGGAAACTACCGATGGATGGCGGACGCGTATCCCGCCGAAGCGGTGTCGTTACGGACCGGTCAAGACGCGACCGTGATTATCCAGGATGTGAGCGATGGCAAACCCAGGGTGATTGGTGAAGTGGATCGCGCCACCGCGCCCATCTTAGTACACGAGGGCGCGGTCTACACACATGAAGGTCGCTCGCATATCGTGCAGCGACTGGACTGGAAGAAAGCAATTGCGGAGGTCTCGCCGGAGCGAGTGGACTACTACACCGACGCCTCTGAAGCCGTCGACCTAGAAATTCAAGAAGCTTACGATGCGGATGAAAGTCTGCCCGCACGAAGGGCGCATGGCTGGGCACAAATCACGGCTCAGGCCTCTTCCTACCGCAAGATTAAACGCTATACACACGAGACGTTGGGATATGGTGAAATCGACCTGCCGCCGCGCCTGTTCGAGACGACCGCTTACTGGCTCTGGATCGGGCCGGAAACAGTCAAGCGCTTAGAGGCGGATGGCGTTCTCATTCCTCCCAACGACTACGGCCCCGATTGGCCGAAGGTCCGCCTCGAGGCGCTCGTGCGTGACGAACACCGATGCCGGCAGTGCAGCGCCCCCGAACGCGAGCGCCGAACGCACGATGTCCATCACATCAAACCCTTCCGGGACTTCGGCTACATTCCCGAAGTGAACCGCAACGACCGGGAAGCCAACCAGTTGGACAACCTGATGACGCTATGCCCTGCCTGCCATGCGCGGGCGGAGAGTGCGCGCGGCACACGCAGCGCGCTGGGCGGCCTCGCCTATTCGCTGCGGAACATCGCACCGCTGTTCCTGATGTGCGATCCACGCGATATCGGCGAGCTAACCGAAACGCGCTCCAAAGAAACCAAAGGGCCCACGATCACGCTGTTCGA
>CAYZXF010000185.1:0-6863 GCA_964482355.1 uncultured Anaerolineaceae bacterium
TGCAAACCAAAGCGAAGGCGCAGGATTCGAGCCTCGCGGGGGCTCAAACTGGTAAGCACTTCTTCGATCTTATCCCTCAGCAGATTCTGATAGGCGCTTTGAGTCGGCGTGGGAGTCGTCTCGTCCTCGACAAATGAGCCGAGCTCGGAGTCTTCTTCTTCGCCAACCGGCGATTCGAGAGAGAGCGGTCGCCACGACACGCGCATCATCCACTGTACTTTGCGCGGGTCCAGCTCCATTTTCTCCGCAATCTCTTCCGGAGTGGGTTTGCGGCCCAGTACCTGTTCCAGCTCACGTGCTTCCTTGTACAGCCTGCGGATGCGATCCGACATATGCACCGGCACACGGATGGTTCGGCCCTGATCTGCGATGGAACGCGTGATCGTCTGCCGAATCCACCAGGTGGCATAGGTGCTGAAGCGGTAGCCACGGTGGTAGTCAAATTTCTCGACGGCCTTCATCAACCCCAGATTACCTTCCTGGATCAAGTCCAGGAACGGCACTCCGCGCGCCATGTACTTCTTGGCAATGCTCACCACCAGGCGAGTATTAGCCTTGATGAGATGGTCGCGGGCAGCCATCGCGTCTTGAACCGCGGTTTGAAGCTGCGCCCGGCCTTTAGTGGACCCATTGCCATTGCGTTTTTGAAGCTTTGCTTCCGCTTCTTTGCCACTCTCGATACGCATCGCGAGATCCACCTCTTCTTGGGTGGTAAGCAGCGGTACGCGTGCCATCTCCTTCAGATACAGCCCTACCGTATCGTCGCTAGAAATGGCGCTTAAATCGAATGCTTCTGGCTGATCGTAGGCGGATTCTGGGCGAAGGTGAGCGGGCACCTGAGAAGCATGCTCATAGACCTCCACCCCGGAGCTTCGGAAGAAAGTTTCAAGCCTCTCCAACCGATTTTCCGATTCATCTAATTCGGGGAATACCGTGGTGATGTCTTCGGTTGTGATGTAGCCCTGATAGTCCCCCTTCTCCATCAGGGCGGCAAAAGCATCTCGCTTCTGCCACCTATCCTTAGCTACTGCCATCTTCGCCCTCCCTGTAGGTTAAGATTCTTGTAGCAGCGACTTCAACGCGGCAAGCCGCGGGTCGAGATCCATTTTCGGATGCTCGCAAGTTGTCTCATTCAGATTGCCCCCACATTCGGCGCACAAGCCCTTGCAGTCTGAACGGCAAAGGGCGTGCATTGGCATGTCCAGCAACAAGTGTTCGCGAACCAGGGGGCGTAAATCAAGAGTACCTGTCTCGGGAACGTTCTCAGAAGGACTTGTGCCAGGACGCGGGGGGTAGTACAGCAGTTCACCAAGCTCGACCGCCAGCGTACGATTTATCTGTGTCAAACAACGGTCGCATTCCAGATCGATCTCTGATTCCAGCCGGCCCTCGATGTACAATCCTTCGCCAGTGCGGGTGAATCGAAGGAGCCCTCGCAGAAACAACAAGTCCAGGTCGTCTCCGACCTGGAGCGCTGGTAAATCGATCTCGAACTCTCGGCTAGTTCCTGCACCCTGATGCAGCAAAAAACCGACGTTCAATCGCAATGGATGTTGCTTAGTATTTGACACAGTGGGTCTGCAATCCGGCTGTCAAAAACGCGTTCTCATAATAACATACATTGTAAGGGTTTTCGAACTAGGAACTAAGTACCAAACATAAAAATGGGTTAACCGGGTCGATACCGGTATATGTGGCGGTATACATTGATAATGGCCTGTATATACGGGTTGAGTACTATTCGAATAGTCAAACTGGAGCAATGATACTAAATCCGCTTATCAAGCTGACCTGCCCTGTCAGGCTATACGCACGGCAGAATCATGTTTTTTCTGTGGATAACTTGACCTCGCATACCTGTCGATTATCGGCCTGAAAATCATGCAAAAGCTGCTGCTCGGCACCCGAAACCGAGGCAAGCAAGAGGAGTTGCTCGCCCTCCTATCGAACCTACATCTTGAGATTCTCACGCCACAAGACTTGAGACTCAAGATCCAGGTCGATGAAACAGGTTCCACCTACGCCGAAAATGCGCGATTGAAGGCATCAGAGTACGCCGCCCATTCAGGACTGTGGTCGCTGTCCGACGACAGTGGTTTGGAGGTCGAAGTGCTGGAAGGGGCGCCCGGCCTGCGGTCTGCCCGGTTGGGGGGAACGGGTAAAACAGACTCAGACCGCCGGCGCTTGCTGCTTGAAATGCTGGTGGATCACCCGCCCCCGTGGAAGGCACGCTTTCGAGCTACCGTCGCCTTAGCAGATCCGCAAGGCGGAATCGAGCTAGCCGAAGGGGATTGCGCTGGAGAAATCATCGCAGAGGAACGCGGCTCAGGAGGCTTCGGCTACGACCCGATCTTCCTTTTGCATGAGGCCGGGAAAACTATGGCGGAGCTAAATATGGATGAAAAAAATCAACTCAGTCACAGGGCGCGGGCCTTCGAAGCCATTCGGTCTGTTCTAAGCGCTCGTCTAGGGCTTTAGAACTCTATTTATGCTCCTCAAGCCAGCGCTCGGCCATCATGGCTGCCGACGTACCCTGGCCGACTGAAGTTCCGATCTGACGGTAAATTGGGTCTTGAATTTCCCCTGCTGCGAAAACGCCTGGAATGCTCGTCATCATCTTATTATCCACCGTCAGGTACCCCACTTCGTCCATCTCGAGCTGACCTTCAAACAAGCTTGAATTGGGGTAGTGGCCGATAAAGATAAAAACGCCGTCGGTCTTCCGTTCCTCCGCGTCTCCGGTCTTCACATTGCGCGTGCGAATAGCCTGGACCTGGCCATTGCCCACGATTTCTTCCACAACGGTATCCCACACGAAGCCGAGCTTCTCATTTGAAAAGGCTCGCCGTTTCAATGCTTCGCCCGCTCTAAGCTCGTCCCGCCGGTGTACGACGTCTACCTGGTTGGCGAATCGGGTCAGAAAGATGCTCTCTTCCATCGCGCTGTCGCCGCCTCCGACAACCACTACGTCTTTTTCTCGGAAAAAGAACCCGTCACAGGTAGCGCAGAATGACACGCCGCGCCCGATAAGCTCTTCCTCTCCGGGAATTCCCAACCGTTTTGGCGAGGCACCGGCTGTCACGATCACCGCCTCTGCCTCGTATGTTTCGCTGTGAGTTTCAATCGTAAACGGAGATCCGCCAGTGAAATCCACTTTGGTGACTTCGTCGATCGCGAGCCGTGCACCAAACACCTCTGCTTGCTTGCGCATGAGCTCAACCAGCTCGGGCCCTGTCGTTCCTTCCGGAAAGCCTGGGTAGTTTTCGACCTCGTTTGTTATTGAGATCTGCCCTCCAAGCTGAGTTCCCGAAATTACAAGTGGCTCCAGCCTAGCGCGCGCCGTGTACAGGGCCGCAGTCAAGCCTGCAGGGCCAGATCCAATTACGACGACTTTCTCGTTTTTCATAGACTAACCTTCATGTGCTTCGAATCCTCTCTGTCATAGAGATTTTTCCTTGTCATGGACGCAGTGAGCAGGGACTTTCCTTACTTATTCTTAGCTAGTCCTTATCGTCGTCTACGAGTTCGGGAATGGTTTCATGCAGCCACCAGATGGGAGCGCGGGTCACGATGTTACCCTCCTTGTCAAGCAGCGGACGTCGGATTGGGTCTCCATCGTCTCCAGGGCGGCATGCCACCTTGACGCCGCCGCAGTAAACACACTTTCCCGGCTCGCCGGCCGAGGCCGTACAACGTTTGCAGACGTAAATAATGATCTCGTCACTCACGGCTCAGTTCCTCCTGGCTCTCCCCCCATTGATTGTAAGCGACGCGATTGCGCCAAACAACGCTTAATCGCGGGTCTCGCGCACGGTGTATCCGAGCGCTAGCCCGATCAATACGCCAAGCCCAGCCCAATAAAGTGTACGGGAGAGGGCCTGGACGAATTGGTCGGGACCGAAATCTGCATCGGGATGGGCATGGAGCCCGAGCTTGACAAGCATTAGCAGCGCAGTAAGCGGACCAACAGCCGCTCCTGCGATTAATCCCACACTGGCAGTGCTTAAGAGCCACTTTCGCCGCGGAAGCTTTTCGCTCCCTACCCAGCGGTTGAGCACTGTGAGACCGGATGCAAAGGCAATCGCCGCCGCAACGAATGACAGCGCAGTCAATCCCTGATCTTCGTATGCGATCCAGAAAAACCCGAGCACTCCGGCCAGCCCCCAGGCTACGCGGCGCAGCAGGGTGAGATCAGGAGCTTGAATCATCGGGCCAGTTCCTGCGCACCATGCCCAGGAGCACCGCCTGAGTCAGTGCAGTCAGCCAGAAATTGCGCGTAATGGCGAAGATCAGGCTTGACCCGGCGATCCGAACTACGGTCTCCCAGGTTCCTGCTGGCCAGCTTGAATCTAGCTCGGGAGATCGCCACGTCTGCAGGCTGGTAAGCAGCGGACCCTTCCACACCTTGAAGAAGATTGCCCATTCCAATACCCCTAAGATAAGGCCGAGTAGGAGGCCTAATTCTGGGCGAGGTAGCCAAAGCACACCCGCCGCCCGGTAAAGCGCCCAGCGCGGTTCATCGAGAACACCTCGGGTGGGGGTCGGCCAGGTCCCATCTGGCCAGCGGACGAGGGCCGCCAGGCCAACCAAGGCTCCACATATGATGGCACCCCCGAACCAAGCAATCGGAGAGTGCCCCGTGAGGCCGAATAACCTGGCAGGAATTGCGCCTGTGATCAGGGCGAGGTAAGCCGGAACGATCCCCCAGATCCAGGGCGCCAGCCGGCGGGCGAGATCCTGAGTCGACTCGGACAGTTTGAGGAGCGAGACCATCGGTGGCCAGGTAGGTCTGATGAGCGCGGGCGAGAGAACGGCCAGGCCCACCCAGAACAGGGCTTCCAATTGAATCAATGGTTGCGCTTCCTATGGGGAAACATCTCGCGGCTCAGGAGACTGGAATTTCCAGGACGATGCGTGTCCCTTCCCCCTCTGCCGAAATAATGCGCAGGACGCCGCTTACGAGTTCCGAGCGCTCTCGCATGTTGACCATACCCAGGCTGCTACGTTGTTCGTAGTTGGCGTCCACCGCTCCAACATTAAATCCGACCCCGTCGTCTCTCACTTCGAGCAGGATGGTGTCCGCTTCGGTACGCTCCAATTCCACCCAGATGTTGGCCGCCTCGGCGTGTTTGTGCGCGTTGTTGATCGCTTCTTCTGCGATGAAAAACACCACCGCTTGCTTGGACATGTCCAATCCGTCCGCAACCGTCAACTCTGATTCGACTTGCACGGCTTGTCCGTGGGTTTCATACATCTTGCTGGCAAGTTGATAGAGTGCCGATACAAGCCCTTTGGATTCCAATACCAGTGGTCGCAGCGTAAAAAGCATGTGTCGAATCTCTTTGGTAGTCTGGCGCGCGATATCTTCCAGCGTTTCGATTTCCTGCTGCGCAGCTTCACGGTCTCGCTCAATGAGACGACCGGCAAAATTCAGGCGCATCGCAATGGCTGCGATGGTCTGTGTCGGTCCGTCGTGGAGATCGCGTGCAAGCTTGCGGCGAGCCTCTTCCTCGGTTTCTGTAATGCGATCCCGCTCAATTACCAGTGCGCGCAAAATGCGGGCGTTGTGCAGCGCTATGCTGGCTTGCGTTCCGATTTCGCGAAGCCGCTCCAGGCGCAGGCTGGTGAAGAATCCCTCTTTGGGATGCGCTAGAACCAGCGCTCCCTCAACTTGCCCATTCATCATCAGCGGCATACAAACGGCTTCCTCACTTCCCTGCGCAAGGCCTAGCTGCTGTAATGCTGGATCCTGAGAGGCCGCGTTCGAGTGCTTCAACTGGTGCGTGTCGACCGCCTCGCCGATGATCCCATTCGGAGTCGCCATGACCAATCCTTCGGGAGTTGCATTTCGACCAGCGGCCAGGCTAAATCCTCCAACTACCGGGAGCAGAAGGGCGGCTCTCACTTCCTCGCCTGACAATCCATCCAAAGCCAGATCGATTAACTGATCCGAGAAATCATCGGCCGACACCGCGGTGTTCATTTCCGCCGCAATATCCAGGATCGAACGCTCATTCCCCCCTTGGCCGCCGGGATTCGATTGAATGCGCTTCCGAATCCAGACCCCGATCCAACCCGCCACTGGCGTCAGTACTAATACCGTGAGCAAGGCACGGCCAGAATCGGCCAGTTCATCGACCTGAATCGAGCCTGTAAGAAAACCGAGTGAGAGTAGCACTGTAGCGCCGAGGCTGGGAAAACCGAGTGCCGCCATCCAACCGAAGGCTATTCCGCCTAAAAGGCCGCCTATCAAGAGCGACCACCATAACGGGCTTGTGGCGAGTCCGGTCAGTGCGATTGAGCCTACAACAAAGATGAAATCCAGAACAATGGCAAACTCGCGCTGCCACCTTGATCGGATGCCCAGCCAGGGAGCGACCGCGTCCACTACGATCAAGAGCACCCACAGACCGAGAATCGCGGCCAGCTCAACAGTCAGTAAGCCTGCCAGGCCGGCCGAAATTGACACTGCGGCCGCCCAGACAAGACGGGTAAGAAGCAAGGCTAAATCAAGGGGAGGGAGAGAGCGTGCCATAAAGCGGATCGCCGATCGACCAACGGTTTCGGATTCTACCGGAGAACCGGTTATCGGGCTTTGCATCGATGGAGAGATGGTGTGGCTGGCCCCGTGCAGATCAATCAGCCAGCCAGGCGCTCGGAGCCGTGCCCCCATTGACTGCACCAGTGTTCAACAAAGCTATCTTGACAACCTTTAATCCACTCCATTAACATGATAGATCCTCAACGCCAAAGTGCCTACAATTCGCGCCAAATAGGCGCAATACCTCGCTTGCCAAAATCGCTTAGAATTATTTTCACTTGCGAGAAAGGAGGAATGATCCGTACCCTGATCATGAAATCTC
>CAYZXF010000186.1:0-4198 GCA_964482355.1 uncultured Anaerolineaceae bacterium
GCTATCCAGGGCGATGGATTTCGCAGCCTAGCAGAGGGCCAGCAAGTTGAGTTCTCTGTAGAGCAAGGCCCCAAAGGCCTGCAGGCAGCAGACGTCACTATTCCCTGATCAATCAGATTGACAACAAAAAAAGCCCCCGCAATGCGGGGGCTTTTTCCTTAATGCACGCATGCAAGTGCGTTGCTTATTCCGCAGGGGCCGCAACCGGCCCCATCGAATCCTCGCGCTCAGATGGCAATTTCATCCGAAGTAGCCTAAAGCTCAGAAAGAACGCAATCGCCATGATGATCGCACCGACCAACATCGGTAATACGACCACGGATTCTGCCGAAAGAAAACTAAATTCCATCTGGAGCAGGAGCCCGGCCAGGATTGGGCCAACAACCAGTGTCAAGCTGTTGGAGGATTGGAACGCCCCCAGTACTCTCCCCCTCATTTCTGGCGGCGAGAATCGGCTCAATATCGATTGCAACGATGGTTGGCTAATCGCATTCGCCGCTGCAAACGGGATGAAAACCAGCGCCATGGCCAATGGATCCCGGGATATTGCAATCCCCAGGAAAGACAATGCGAGTGCCGCTGCAGCGGCGTTTACAAGCTTTCGTTCGCCAAATCGTTTGACCAATCGGCCGACGAATACGAACTGAGTGGTCACGCTCACTACTCCTATCCATGTGAGCAAGAGGCCAATATTGCGTTGCGCATTCTCCAATGGAATACCAGAAAATAAGTTACTGCGGGCAAAGATTGCAAAGCTGGCTTGAAGGAGCGAGAAGGCCAGGAACGTCAGAAACGAGAACACGAGAACAAGCCGAACGTCCGGGAGTCGGATGACATCCAAAAGGCGCTTCTGCTCAGATTTCTTCTCACGTGATCGGCCAAACGGTTCTCTCTCCTCCACTGGAAGGCTCTCTGGAAGCAGAAAGACGGTCAACAAGATGGAGGCTAGGGAGAAGATGGCCGCCACGAAAAATGGCGCGTTCTGACTGTAGGGAGCCAGAGTTGGGTTAGCAGCGGTCACAGTTAAGATGAGCACGGTAAAGGCGGGTCCCACGATAAAGCCAGCTCCAAACGCGGCACTGATCAAGCCAAATCCGCGGGCCCGATTCTCTTCCGTTGTAATGTCATTGACATAGGCTTGCGCGGTTGTGATATTGCCGCCAGAAATTCCGTCGATAATCCTTCCTAGGTAAAGCAGAAAGAGCGTATTGGCGAACCCCAAAATCAAAAATCCCGCGAGCGTCCCGAATTGGCTCACGATCAAAACTGGCCGTCTTCCGAATGCATCGGATAATCGTCCGAGAACCGGCCCTGCCACGACCAACCCAATCGAATATGAGGTCAGCAATAGTGTGGCTTGCAAGTCGCTGGCACCAAAGCTCTCTTTGGCGTGTAAGAGCAGCACCGGAATCACCATGCCGAATCCGATCAGGTCAACAAATACCACCACAAACAACGCTATGAAGCGACGGTCCGTCCGCATCAGATCTCCCGTATTCGGTAGAAACTCTTTGGTATGCTCCTTACTAAAGAGAAGGACTCTGCCGCAGGGCAGAGTCGAACCCACGGATTATACGTGATCGGTCAAGGGTCTGACCTCTGCAATGTTGCGCCAATTCGGCGATTCCGCTAGATTTGGAGCTTATGACTAAAAGGATGTATTTGCGGCTCCCCGGCACACTTCTGGCCTTGCTGATCGCCGGCTGCAGCTCTACTGCTCCGCCTACTGAGACACCAACTGCGACCGATATTCCGCCAACTGATATTCCTACCGAAACCTCGAGCCCAACCAACACCCCGACATCAACAATGACGCCGTCACCGACGATTACAAATACGGCGACCATCACACCAACCGCCTCATTCACTCCGACGGAGGCCGAGACGTCGACCCCTACCCATACGCCGACACCACCACCTCCTGAGATCATGGCAGATGTAAACCTCAATTGCCGCTACGGTCCCGACTCGGCTTACCTGTATGCCTGGGGCTTAAATGAGGGCAAGACCGCCACTCTTGACGGTCGCAATTTCTCCTCGACCTGGTACTGGGTTCAGCCTTGGGATGCACTATTCCATTGTTGGGTTACGGCTTCCGGTGCTACCTCCAACGTCGAACCCGGCACGGTGCCGGTGGTCTATCCGCCGCTGCAAACAAACGCATCCATCGCGCCTGCAAAGGGAGTGGGAGCCAGCCGGAGCGGCTCCAGCGTCAACATCAGCTGGTCAGCTGCTGCTCCATCGGTCGAGCTTGCCTATTTGATCGAGGCCCGCATCTGCTCGGGCGGCTTTCCGGTCGACGTTTTCTTTACCACCACGAGCACCTCCATAACGCTTACAGATCAGACGAGCTGCAGCGCGGATTCCTATGGTCAAGTGCGGGTGCAGAACAAACTCGGCTACGCTACCGCCGTAAGCATTCCCTGGCCTTAAATCCACTACTTGCTCGAAATACACGCGGCATCTTGATCCCACGCTAAATAGTTTGCATTGATTTAATTGGCACGTTCCCCTATCCCGAAGATTTTGCCTGAATCAGCCTCGGCAGCTCGTCGCCAAAGCGTTTTCTGTCCTTATGTAAGGTCAATGCAAGCGCAGAGTGAATTTCTAATGCCCAGAATGAGGGTCCAACCATTCCTTAAGGATGTATGCATCCACTCCTTGCTGTGGTCATGCAGCGCCGCGTTTCTTTTGTTCCGCGCGAATAATGGCCGGGGTTGTGCGGCCGGCCCTTCTCCGTCCACAGCAATTTCCTTGGCGGTTTGTAGTCGCTCCGGCGCTCAGCTTCCGGCCTTAGCTGGAGGCCAGGCTATGCCTGCTGCGCCCTGGGCTCGAATCAGAACTGCGGGAAAACCTCGCTCCCGAACCTCTCGATTGGCTTAATATCGGATACCGTCGTGAGACTGAGGATGAAATTTTCGATCCCGATCTCAGCAAACGGGCTGATGTGATCGACGACTTCCGCCGGCGTCACTCCCCCCGATGATAGATCGAACCGATCGATCGCGGTCTTCTCAATTTCGTCGTAATCTCGATTGAGCGTTTCGCAATGCCCCCTCAATACATCTAATTTGTGGGTAACTTGCTTGACCCCGTTCCGCGCAAACAAATTGCATGCGTCCGCATACTGGGCAACCAATTTCAGGGTTTTTTTCTCGCCTTCTCCCCCAATGAGAATCGGCGGGTGGGGCTGGCTGAGCGGCTGCGGATTGTTGATTGGCGCGTCCAGCTTGTAGTGTTTTCCCTCGTAGGCTTCAAAGTTACCCGACCATACCTGTTTGGCGATCTGCAGCACCTCCTCGAGCCGCTCAAATCGTTCACTGCGGGGAGGGAAGGGAAATCCGAACCCGTGCGCCTCTTCCTCATACCAAGCGGCTCCGATTCCAAATATGGCGCGTCCACCCGAGAGAACATCGAGTGTCGATACTTGTTTGATCAAAAAACCCGGATGTCGGTAGACAACGCCAGTCACCATCGTTCCCAACGTGACACGCTCGGTCACTCCCGCCATGAAATTTAGCGCGCTGTACGCTTCGAGCATCGGATCCTCTTTACTACCCAGGCCAGGATCGATCTGGTAATAGTGATCCATAACCCAAATTCCATCGAATCCGGCCGCCTCTGCGGTTCGAGCGATTTCGGCTAGTTTCGAGCCAATTGATTTTGGAGCATCTGTCCAGTCAAAGCGATTGATTTGCAGTCCGAATTTCATTAGAACTCCTTCCCCGAATGGGGTTGTCAGCCATCATTAGCGTTTTATTTGCCTCAATTTGGAGTAAGAGCTGCCAACTAAATCGAGGTCTCGTATTCAAAGCAGCGGGGAAATGGGCCACTAATACATGCTGTACGGAGGCACAGCATTCGGCAAAGGTCTGTCCTCGGTTGCCCCTGGTAGCTCACGCAATGGAACAGGTCCCGGCATGAAGAATGGTTCTCCATACGCCGCGCCGATCATTTTTCCGAACCAAATCGAGCGGCCTTCAATTAGCTCCATGAAACCAGGCTGGCTAATTGGCGTTTCCGGGCCTTCTAAGGTGATATCAAATTGACTCGCATAAGCGGAAACGGCAGCCACTTTTCGGTCCCATACGGAGGAGATGTCGACTACAAACGAGGGTTCGAAGGGATGTGAAATCATGTAGTAGCAAATTTTTGCCGGCCGATGTGGAGCCCCCTCACCCACTTTGCCCACACCGGC